>CAWUKP010000067.1:0-9991 GCA_963922975.1 uncultured Spongiivirga sp.
TTCCGAGTTTTCTATTCAGTACAAGCCTGGACGAGGTGTTTCAGTTCTACATTTTAGGAGCTCTGTTCATGCTACAGGCATTTTTCATCTTTACCCTTGTAAGCCTGCTGGCGGGAAGAATTTCGAACTACCTTCGAAGTCATGCCAATTTTGGTTGGTGGATGAAGTGGATTCAAATCATTGTCTTTGTGGGTATTGGTATCTTCATTCTTCTCGCGGAAAAATAAGTTCGAAATCGTTTGCGTTGGCTATCTTTGAAAGCCCATGGAAAAAGTGAAGCTTATCGAATGTCCGAGAGATGCGATGCAAGGCATCAAAGACTTCATTCCTACGGAGAAAAAAGCACAGTACATTCAAGCATTGCTTCGCTGTGGTTTTGACACCATCGATTTTGGGAGTTTTGTTTCCCCCAAGGCCATTCCGCAGATGGTGGATACGGCCGAAGTTTTGGCGCAACTAGATCTTTCAAAAACAAGCAGTAAGTTGTTGGCTATCGTAGCCAATGTAAGAGGCGCGAATGATGCCAGTGTACATCCAGAGATTGACTATTTGGGGTATCCGTTTTCCATTTCTGAGAATTTTCAAATGCGAAATACGCACAAGACCATTGCACAATCCATCGAAGTCTTGAATGAGATTCTCAATATCGCCACCAAAACGAATAAAGAGGTAGTTGCGTATTTGTCTATGGGATTCGGCAATCCGTATGGTGATCCTTGGAGTGTGGAAATTGTAGGGGAGTGGACCGAAAAATTAGCACAAATGGGCGTTCAAATACTTTCACTTTCGGATACCGTTGGCAGCTCAACACCTGAAGTAATCGACTATCTGTTTTCCAATTTGATTCCTGCTTATCCAACCATTGAGTTTGGCGCGCATTTGCATACAACACCCACCAAATGGCACGAAAAAGTAGATGCCGCGTACAAAGCGGGGTGCAGAAGATTTGACGGCGCTATTCAAGGTTTCGGGGGGTGTCCGATGGCGAAAGACGAATTAACAGGGAATATGCCCACCGAGCGGATGGTTTCCTATTTCACGGCAGCAAAAGCGGATACCAACGTAAGTCCGATGTCCTTTGAAAGTGCCTACAACGAAGCATCGAAAATTTTTCATGTCTATCATTAAAAGATAAAAGGTAGGAGTCGACTGCTTCGCGATTTGTAGTGGCTATACTCTTCGCCAAACTTTGCAAGTAGCAATTGTTCTTCCGAAAAGATTTTGAGGATCAAAACTATGATGAGTAGGAGGTATGTCACCATACTATATACATCAGGGTTCAATAGTGTTGTGGGAAGAAAGAAAAGCAAGAGTCCTAAATACATAGGATTGCGAAGCCACCGATAGATGCCACTTTGCACAAGTTCAGAAGCACGTACTTCAGGCTGGATGTTGAAATTCCCCAAGCGTAAACTCCACACGCCCCAGACCGCAATAGCAACTGCAAAAATTTGTAAGACAAGCCACGGGGCAGGCGAAAAAATAGGACTACTTAGAGTGAGATATGTGAGTGCTCCAAGTTGCAGAAGTACTAGAATTGTAGATTTAGTTGATATCATATTGGTCAGTGAAAGATACGGAGAATGTTAAATTTTTCTCTTATTTAAAATTATTCTACATAAAAATTTGGCGGTTTGAATTCAGTCTTTACATTTGCAGATGTAAATTATTTAAAATTATTCTAAATAAAAACAACAACATGAACTTCAAACCAACCTTGCTTTTTGCATTGGCCATTTCAACACTCCTATTCAGCTGTTCTGATGATGATTCAGTATCTGATCCTAGCTCTCAAATAAACAATCCGGTAACCTACATTTTTGAACGCAACGGTCAAACTACGATCAGCTTTAGCGGGCAGACAACACGTATTTTGATGGCGGAAGAGATTATTGATGCCATGAAGGACGAAACCTTCACCGCCGAAGCACTGAATAATATGTTCGCCCATGTAGAAGGTGCGAACAACTTCTCAGATCCAGACTTGAATGCATCAGACAAAAGTGTACGAGGCAAAACGGCAGCATCTAGCGATTTCTTCTCCAATAATGCTACCGATCAGGCATTGATCCGAGCAGATTTTGAAAGCTGGATACAAACACAAGTAGATGAGGTGTATCCGCGCTGGAACGAAGCGGCTTCTGCTGGTGTAGCTGGTCAGATTGCCGATGCTTCTTCGACACGTTACATCACAAGTCAAGGATTGGAAATGAACCAACTTTTCAACAAGTCGTTGATCGGTGCCCTGATGGTTGATCAGATTTTGAATAACTATATAAGTTCCAACGTACTTGATAATTTCGAGACAGCCAATGATGAGGAAACCCTCGTAGACGGAAAAAACTACACAGATATGGAGCATGACTGGGATGAAGCCTATGGGTATGCCTTCGGAACCGCCCAAGATCTAAGCGATCCGCGACCCACTATTGGTGACGACGACAGCTTTTTAAACAAGTACATTGGCCGTGTAGAAGAAGATGATGATTTTGCTGGCATCACCGATGATATCTATCAAGCTTACAAATTGGGTCGCGCTGCCATTGTGGCCAAAGATTATGAAACAAGAAACGAGCAAGCGGAGATTCTACGGGAGTTGATTTCCAAGGTTATTGGTATTCGTGCGGTGTACTATCTACAACAAGGTAAGAATGCATTAGATCAAGAGACACCAGACTTTGGGGGAGGCTTCCACGATCTATCTGAAGGTTATGGTTTTATTTATAGTTTACAGTTTACAAGGGAGCCTGGAACAGGTTTGCCATACTTTTCTAAGGCCGAAGTAGACGTCATGCTCACAGACTTGTTGGACGATGGCGAAAATGGCCTTTGGGATGTTAGTTCACAAACATTAGACGATCTTTCTAATCAAATTGCGGAAGCATTTGATTTCACAGTATCACAGGCAGGGAGTTGATTTTTGGTGAAGTATATTTTTTTTGAAAGAAAAGAGGCGACTTTCCCTGTATCAAATCGCCTCTTTTTTTATTTTTGCACTTTATTAATTCAGAATAAATAAAAATAGCGATTGTGAAAAAGTTTCTAGCGTATCTGTTCATTTTTACCCTTGTTGTAAGCTGTTCTTCTGATAGCTCAGACGACACCCCCAACCCAGGTCCTGGTTCCTCTAGTTTTGATAGAGAGGTTATGTTAACGAACTGGGCAGACAACATCATTATACCTTCCTATGAAGATTTTACGATGAGTCTAACCAATCTCGAAACTGCCTTTGACGATTTCAATACTACCACAGACCAAGCAAACTTGGAAGCTTTAAGAACTGCTTGGCTAGATGCTTACAGAACATGGCAATATGCGTCCATTTTCGAAATAGGCCCTGCTGAAGCTATTGGCTACAGATTACAGATTAATACCTATCCTACCGACACGCAGTTAGTTGCGGATAATATTATTAGCGGAAGTTATGATCTTTCACTGCCTTCTAACAGAGATGGTAAAGGATTTGGTGCGCTAGACTATCTGCTTCACGGCTTGGCTGGTGATGATGCACAGATTTTAAGTGCTTTTGACGCAAATCATAAGGCCTACACTCAAGATGTGATTGACAATATGCAACAGCTGACTAACCAAGTGGTCTCAGAATGGAACGCGTCATTTAGAGATTCTTTTGTAAGTAGTAATGGCTCTTCAGCTTCGGCAAGTACAGACCGAATGGTAAATGATTTCATCTTTTACTATGAAAAATCATTACGAGCGGGTAAAATGGGTATTCCGTTGGGTGTATTTTCTGGAACACAGGCGCCTTCCACAGTGGAAGCTTTTTACAATACAGAAATATCCAATCAATTGTTTTTAGACGGGCTGACAGCTGCTCAGGATTTTTTCAATGGAAAACATCTAGGCTCATCGGTTACTGGTGAAAGTCTAGCGAGTTATTTAGCAACATTGGATAATCAAGTTTTAAGGGATGACATCAACGCACAGTTTAACAGTGCTCGAAATAGTGTTAATGGACTATTGCCGTTTCGTACAGAACTTGAAACCAATGACCCGGCCATCAATATGCTTACTGCCTACGACGAGGTTCAAAAAGCAGTTCCACTCTTAAAAGTAGATATGCTATCGGCATTGAGCATTAGTGTTGATTTTGTGGATGCAGATGGCGATTAAGGCCAATGCAGCATTCCGTTAAAAAATATCTTGAACAAAATACAGAGGCCGCTCCTTTAGCGGTCTTTCGTATACTTTTTGGTTTGCTGATGTTTGCAAGTCTGGTTCGCTTCTGGGCCAACGGCTGGATCAATAAATTGTATATTCAGCCTAATTTCTTTTTTTCTTACTATGGTTTTGAATGGATAAAACCTTTTGGGAATAGCACCTACCTTCTTTTTGTCGTATGTGGTGTAGCGGCTTTGTTCGTTACCCTGGGATATCGCTATCGTTTCGCCATCATCGTTTTCTTTTTAAGTTTTACCTATATCGAATTGATGGATAAAACGACCTATCTCAATCACTACTATTTTGTGAGTTTGGTCAGTTTTTTAATGGTCTTCCTTCCAGCCAATGCCTATTTCTCAATAGATGCAAAACAAGGTAAAGGATTTCAACATATTCCGAAATGGGCGCTCGATAGCATCAAACTATTACTTGGAATTGTATACTTCTACGCAGGATTGGCCAAACTCAATTCTGATTGGTTATTTGAGGCAATGCCTCTGAAAATTTGGTTGTCAAGCAAGCAAGACATTCCACTTTTAGGAGCATTGCTAAGCGAAACTTGGGTGCATTACACATTCAGTTGGTTCGGAGCTATCTACGATTTAACGATTCCCTTCTTATTACTGTACAGAAAAACGAGACCTTATGCTTTTATTCTTGTGGTGGTTTTTCATGTCATGACAAGAATCTTGTTTCCGATTGGGATGTTTCCGTATATAATGATCGCAGGCACATTGATCTTTTTTGACGCA
The DNA here is from genome assembly GCA_963922975.1 of uncultured Spongiivirga sp. GTDB lineage: Bacteria > Bacteroidota > Bacteroidia > Flavobacteriales > Flavobacteriaceae > JANQRC01. Next base: position 4,932 of record CAWUKP010000067.1, read on the forward strand.
AAGCTTCATCACCAAATTCTAAGGCGCCTAGCGTTTTTCGTTGGTGTTGCAAAAGAACACTTCGACAACGGAAGAAACTGGGTTATGACATCTCGAACGGGCTATCAATTCAAACTCGGAGTCATTGGCATCTTTTTCATTATTCAATTGCTGGTTCCGTTTCGGTATCTGTTATATCCTGGTGAATTGTTTTGGACCGAGGAAGGGTATCGCTTTTCATGGCGAGTGATGTTGATGGAAAAAGCAGGGTATGCTCAATTCAAGATCATGAATGGGAATACCGGAAAGTGGTTTTATGTAGATAACAGCGACTTCCTAACGCCATTTCAAGAAAAACAAATGTCCTTTCAGCCAGATTTCATCTTGGAATATGCGCATTATCTTCGCGATCATTTCACAGATCAGGGGCATCAAAATGTAGAAGTTTATGTTGAAAGCTATGTAACGCTCAACGGAAGACGCAGTACTCCATTTGTTGATCCACGAATAAATTTGGCAGCCCAAAAAAAATCACTCAGTCATAAACATTGGATTATCCCATTTAAAGATGATATTAAAGGAATTTAAGTTTTTAATACTGCTCTTACTCGGTTCGAGTTTCCTGCATGCGCAGTATACAGTAAGAGGTAAAGTTACAGATACAGAGGGAAGACCAATTCAACAAGCAGAGGTATACCTGAACCCAACCGGGAGTTTTGTCAATACCAATCTTGACGGCTCTTTTGAATTTTCCGAGTTAAATTCAGGAAGTTACACGCTTGTGGTGTTTTCGTTTGAGTACCGTGTTGTAGAGCAAGAATTAGTGGTGTCAGCTGATACAGAAGTGGTAGTTGTGCTGCAACCTATGGGGGAGGAGTTATCTGAAGTAGTGCTAACTCAAGAGCGAGCAAAGGTATTTGCAGTACGCAAACTGCGAAAAGTAGAAGGTACTTCTATTTTCGCAGGTAAAAAGACGGAGGTCGTGGCGGTCGATTTGGTCACTGGTAATTTGGCAGCCAATAATGCCAGACAAGTGTACAGCCAAGTTGTTGGTCTTAATATTTACGATAACGGAGATGCAGGATTGCAATTAAACATAGGAGGTAGAGGTTTGGATCCAAACAGGACGGCCAACTTTAATACCCGCCAAAACGGCTATGATATCAGCGCAGATGTTTTGGGCTATCCTGAAAGTTATTACACTCCACCCGCCGAAGCTTTAGAAGAAATACAGTTGGTACGCGGAGCTGCCTCACTTCAGTACGGTACGCAGTTTGGTGGTTTGGTGAATTTTAAATTCAAGAAGCCCAATAATACAAAGAAAATAGCCCTGGTCAGCAGGCAAACCTTAGGGTCTAATAACTTGTTTACCAGTTTTAATAGTCTGAGCGGAACCGTTGGAAAGTTTAGCTACTACACCTACTTCAATTACAAAGAAGGAGATGGTTTTCGTCCAAACTCGCAATTCAATGCAAGAAATTATTTTGGACATTTTGCCTACCAAATATCAAATAGAACAAAGCTATCATTTGAGGCTACCGTCTTGGATTATTTGGCCCAACAACCAGGTGGATTGACAGATCAGCAGTTTGCTGAAGATCCTACCTTTAGCAATCGAGAACGCAACTGGTTTGATGTCGATTGGAAGCTTGCCTCCTTGCGTTTAGAGCACCAATTCTCGAATCGAACCGATTTTGGTCTGAACTTGTTCACGCTAGACGCATCGCGTAAGGCCTTGGGGTTTCGCCAGAACAGGGTAGACATAGTTGACGACGGAACCAGTGAACGAGAGTTGTTAGTTGATAACTTTCAGAATTGGGGTGCTGAAGCCAGATTACTATCGAGATATCAGTTAGGTGAAAAGGAGTCTGTATTTTTAATAGGATCCAAGTATTATCAAGCCTCCAATGAACAAAGACAAGGAGCTGGACCCGCCACCTCTGGTCCAGATTTTGAGTTCGTCGACGAAGAATTTCCCGCTTTTCCGAGAAGATCTGATTACGACTTCCCCAATTTGAATCTAGCAATATTCGGTGAAAATATCTTCACTATTACTGATCGCCTTACCATCACTCCAGGATTTCGTTTTGAATATATCAAAACCTCAGCCGATGGAAACTTTACCGAGGTATTTACCGACTTAGCGGGAAACGTCCTAGAAACACGCGTAAATCCTGAAAACCGAAACTTGTCAAGATCATTTGTACTCCTTGGAGTGGGTGCTTCTTATGATTGGACTGAAAGCATGGAACTCTATGCAAATTTCTCTCAAAATTATCGCTCCGTAACCTTCAATGATCTTCGTGTGATCAATCCATCACAGATCATTAGTGATGATCTAGAGGACGAAGAAGGATTTACCGCTGATTTGGGTCTACGCGGTCAGTTTCAAAACTATTTTACGTATGACGCAAGCGCCTTTCTTTTGTATTATGATAACAGAATTTCAAGAAATATTGTCACTACCGACGATCAAGGTCGCGTGGTCAATCTTACCGATAATGCAGGTACTGCAGCTATTTATGGAATTGAACTGTCGGGGAACTGGAGTCTAAAAGAAACCTTCTTTGCGAAGTCAGAAGAGTTAAAGCTGAATCTTTTCAGCAATTTGGCCCTTACGGATTCTGAATATCTTTCCTCCGATATAAACAATGTAGAGGGCAATAAAGTAGAACACATTCCTCAAGCAAATCTAAGGGCTGGACTGAATTTTGGATTCAAGAATTTTTTTGCCAGTGCTCAGTATACGTTATTGTCGAAGCAATTCAATGATCCACAAAATTCTCCTCCGTTTACCGATAGCACCGCTCCAGGAGCTGGAATCATAGGAGAATTACCTGCATATGACCTCTTTGATCTCTCACTTTCTTATGCCTACAAGCACTTCCGATTGGAAGCTGGTGTCAATAATCTCTTTAACGAAAGTTATTTTACCAGGCGTGCATCCGGGTATCCGGGCCCGGGTATTATACCAGCAGATCCCAAAACATTTTACACCACGCTTCAATTCACATGGTAAACGGAAAAGACGTATATTTGCTTGCAATTATTTTCTAGGGTACTCCAATAATTGCATATGAAAGCACACAATTCCAAATTCGTCGGCGAAGGCCTTACTTACGACGACGTCCTATTAGTTCCAGCCTTTTCAGAAGTACTTCCACGCGAGGTAAGCATTCAATCCAAATTCACACGAAATATTAGTTTAAATGTTCCCGTAGTATCAGCTGCTATGGATACGGTTACCGAAAGTCGTATGGCCATTGCCATGGCACGCGAGGGAGGAATTGGGGTGTTGCATAAAAACATGACCATCGAAGATCAAGCCATGAAGGTGCGACGTGTAAAGCGTGCGGAAAGTGGAATGATCATCGACCCCGTTACGTTGCCGCTTGATGCCCAAGTATTGGATGCCAAAAATGCCATGCGTGAGCATAGCATTGGCGGAATTCCGATTGTAGATGCTGATGGCTTTTTAAAAGGTATTGTTACTAATAGGGATTTGAGATTTGAGCGAAACAATTCGCGAGCCATCACTGAGGTAATGACTTCTGAAAATCTAGTGACTGCCGGTGTTGGTACATCTTTAGCAGATGCCGAAGTGATTCTTCAGGATAACAAGATCGAAAAGCTTCCTGTAGTTGATGATCATCACAAGTTGGTAGGACTCATCACTTTTCGGGACATCACTAAAGTCACCCAAAAACCCATCGCCAACAAGGATGAATATGGTCGTTTGAGAGTGGCTGCAGCTGTTGGGGTTACTGGAGATGCGGTCGAAAGAGCTGCTGCCTTGGTGAAGGCCGGAGTAGATGCTATAGTGATTGATACCGCCCATGGTCACACCAAAGGAGTGGTCAGTGTACTCAAAGAAGTGAAAAGCCAATTTCCGGATTTAGACGTGGTGGTAGGCAATATTGCCACGGCCGAGGCTGCTAAATTTTTGTCTGCCAATGGTGCCGATGCAGTGAAAGTAGGTATTGGTCCAGGTTCCATCTGTACTACTCGTGTGGTGGCAGGTGTTGGTTTTCCGCAGTTTTCTGCTGTATTAGAAGTGGCAGCTGCCTTGAAAGGTACTGGAGTTCCTGTCATTGCCGATGGAGGTATCCGCTACACAGGCGATATTCCCAAGGCTATTGCTGCCGGTGCTGATTGTGTGATGCTTGGCTCGCTTTTGGCGGGAACGAAAGAATCTCCTGGTGAGACTATTATTTATGAGGGAAGAAAATTCAAAAGCTATCGTGGAATGGGCTCTGTGGAAGCCATGAAACAAGGAAGCAAAGACCGCTACTTTCAAGATGTGGAGGACGATATCAAAAAATTGGTACCCGAAGGTATTGTTGGACGCGTGCCTTATAAGGGTGAACTCTACGAGAGTATGCACCAATTTATTGGTGGTTTGCGTGCAGGTATGGGGTATTGCGGTGCAAAAGATATAGCTACGCTTAAGGAAAATGCTCAATTCGTAAGAATTACTGCTTCCGGTATCGGTGAAAGTCATCCGCACAATGTGACCATTACCAAAGAGGCACCGAACTACAGTCGCTAGCCCGTCTTTTTCCCGTTTTTCAAAGGGTCAACGAAGCATGTGTAAAGAATGAGCGATATTTGTGATAGACCGCTTTGTTAAACAGTGGTTCAAATATCAAAAATTGCTCGCTTCAAAGTACATACAGCGCTTGTGTTGGACAGTCAGCTTGATGCTGTCTGCAAGTTTTTGTCTTTCTCAAAATGCACTACACTATTCAAACTTCACGAAGGCGGATGGACTTCCTTCCAATTGGGTTTCTTGTTTCGCATTAGACAATAACGGTTATCTCTGGGTCGGTACCCAAAATGGATTGAGTCGTTTTGACGGACTTCATTTCAAAAACTTTTACAACGAACCCTTTAATCCTAATAGTTTGTCAGGTAATTGGGTACGGAACATCGTGAAAGACGATGCAGGTCAATTATGGTTAGGGACGGTAGGTGGTGGCTTGCAACGATTTGATGCCGAAAAGCAGAGCTTTCATACAGATTATGAGATGGAAGGAACGATACCAAAGATTGTCCGAGACCTTCAATTCGCCGACGGTAAA
>CAWUKP010000068.1:0-9939 GCA_963922975.1 uncultured Spongiivirga sp.
TGAGGAAGCCTTCAAGACCAAAGTGATCAAAACCACCTTGATTGAACGCGAGTCGACTTTGTAGAAAAGTAGGTAGCAAATTTCCGAGAATAATGTATATTTGAACGCTTAACAGAACTTACGTTGTTACTTCTCACCTAACTAAGTTTTGATAAGTGTGTACGCTTATCGTGCTTCAAACTAAACGATAATGGAAAAGCGTAGAATGAGTTTTTGGGAAATCTGGAACATGAGTTTCGGTTTCCTAGGCATCCAAATGGGCTTCGCCCTACAAAACGCCAACGCCAGTCGAATACTTCAAACCTTCGGGGCCGATGTTCACGAACTCTCTTGGTTTTGGATCATTGCACCTCTCATGGGACTCATTGTGCAACCCATCATTGGTCATTACAGTGACCGTACTTGGACAAAATTAGGACGGCGACGACCTTACTTTTTGATTGGTGCATTAACTGCTTCCGTAGGTTTAATTCTGATGCCGCAGGCAGACATCTTTATTGCGTTTATGCCAGCACTATGGGTGGGCGCAGGAATGCTCATGATTATGGATGCCTCTTTCAATGTGGCCATGGAACCTTTTCGCGCTTTGGTTGGCGACAACCTGCGAGACGATCAAAAAACACAAGGCTTCAGTATTCAAACTGCGTTGATTGGCGTAGGTGCCGTTGTCGGCTCTTGGCTGCCCTATGTGCTGGCCAACTGGTTTCATGTGGATAATGAGAACCTCGATGGTGGGGTGCCTGATAATTTGTTATGGTCCTTCATCATTGGTGCTGCTGTATTAGTAGGGTCGATTCTCGTAACCATTTTCACCACCAAAGAATACGCACCAGAAGAGCTGGAAGCTTTCATTGACGAAAAAGCACACAAAGAATTGTCTTCAGAAGACGAGAAAGCAGGACTGCTAAATATTTTCAACGATTTCAAGAAAATGCCCGAAACCATGAGACAATTGGCTTGGGTGCAGTTTTTCTCGTGGTTTGGACTTTTTGGTATGTGGGTATTTAGCACCCCAGCGGTTGCCCAACATATTTACGGTCTGCCATCAGATGATGCTTCGTCTAAACTATATAATGAAGCAGGCGATTGGGTGGGCCTCATTTTCGGAATCTACAATTTTGTGGCCATGATCATGGCGTTCACACTGCCTAGCATCTCGAAAAAACTAGGACGGAAACAAACACACGCCCTTTCGCTCTTAGTTGGAGGTTTGGGCTTGATCTCAATGTATTTTGCGAACGACAAATACGACTTGATTTTCTCCATGATCGCCATTGGCTTTGCCTGGGCAAGTATTCTCGCGATGCCCTATGCCATGTTAGCAGGAGCGATCCACCCTAAAAAAATGGGTGTATACATGGGCATCTTTAATTTCTTTATAGTAATTCCACAAATCATTAACGCCTTACTTGGAGGTCCATTGGTGAAGTACGCCTACGGCGATCAAGCAATTTTTGCATTGGTTACGGCTGGGGTTTCGCTGCTCATCGCAGCAGGCCTGGCACTCCGAGTTAATGACGTTTCCTACACTAAATAATATTATTAAATGAAAAAGAAAGGATTTATTTTCGACCTCGATGGTGTGATTGTTGATACCGCACATTTCCATTATTTGGCATGGCGAAAAACTGCTGCTGAACTTGGATTTGAGCTTACACCAGAACTGAACGAACAGCTAAAAGGTGTTAGTCGTATCGACTCACTGCAACGAATTTTGGATTGGGCAGGGGTCAGTATTTCCGATGAGGAATTCAACAAAATGACCGCCGAGAAGAATATTGACTATCTCAGCCATGTGAATCAAATGACAGCGGCCGATATCCTGCCAGGAGTGGAAGCATTCCTGAATAAATTGATAGATCAAGGCTATCCCGTAGCCTTGGGTTCAGCCAGCAAAAATGCCCCTGCAATTCTGGCCAAAGTAGGATTACTACACAAGTTCGAAACTATTGTAGATGGCAACAGTGTTACCAAGGCGAAGCCCGATCCTGAAGTGTTTCTTGTGGGCGCTGAGCAACTTGGCGTAGCACCCACAGACTGTATTGTGTTTGAAGATTCTGTGGCAGGTGTAACAGCCGCCAATGCAGCAGGAATGATTTCTGTAGGAATCGGAAAACCAGAGGTTTTGGGCCATGCCGATTTTGTGTTTAGTAACTTTACAACATTTCAACCAGATTTTATTGACCAATTAGTAACAACCTAGCATACCATGAATCAAGATTATATCAAGCCAGATCCTTGGTCGATCCTCGAAGAAGGCTTCGACCCAGATCGTGTGAAATCTTCGGAAAGTTTATTCAGTATTGGCAATGGCGCCATGGGGCAACGTGCCAATTTTGAAGAACAGTATTCAGGACCTACATTCCAAGGAAGCTATATCGCAGGCGTGTATTATCCCGATAAGACACGCGTAGGCTGGTGGAAGAATGGCTATCCAGAGTATTTCGCCAAAGTGCTCAATTCCCCCAATTGGATTGGAATCAACGTCTTCGTCAATGGAGAGTCTCTAGACCTTTTCAAGTGTTCGAAAGTTGAAGATTTTCGACGGGAGATCAATATGAAAGAAGGTTGGTACGAACGTTCGTTTAAAGCTACCTTGCAAAATGGTAGCGTGGTGGAGGTAGTTGCTAAAAGATTTCTCAGCATTGACCTTGATGAAGTTGGCGCCATTCAATATTCGGTGACCCCTATTAATGAGGATGCCACCGTTGGGTTTGAGCCCTACTTGGACGCAGGTATCCACAATGAGGATAGCAACTGGGATGATAAATTTTGGGATACCTTCGACGTTCGTCAAGAAGGTAACAGAGCCTTCATAAGCTCGCACACAGAGAAGACCTACTTCTACGTCTGTACCTCCATGCAAACCAATCTGCTGCTCAATAATGAACTCGTGGATGTGAAACCTTCGGTGGACAAGTCGTCGTTGAAGATTTCTTTTGAATACCAACAGCATGTCAAACAAGGACAAACCCTAACCCTTGAAAAGTTCGGAGGCTATACAAACTCCATGAACTACGACAAGTATGAGCTAGTCAATGCTGCCAAAGAGGCCTACGACAAAGCCAGTGTTATCGGTTTTGAAGGCTTGTTGAAATTACAAAAAGAGGCGTGGGCGCGTATTTGGGAAATGGCTGACATCACCATTGAAGGCGATGTGAAAGCACAACAGGGTATTCGCTTCAATATCATGCAACTCAACCATACCTATTTGGGTAAAGATCCACGCTTGAATATTGGTCCTAAAGGGTTTACTGGTGAAAAATATGGGGGTAGTACCTATTGGGATACTGAGGCTTATTGCATTCCGTTCTACATGGCTACCAAAGATCAAGAGGTGGCGCGTAATTTGTTGGAATATCGTTACAAACACCTTCAGAAAGCCGTTGAGAATGCTGAAAAGCTAGGTTTTAGTAATGGTGCAGCTTTGTATCCGATGGTCACGATGAATGGCGAAGAATGTCACAACGAATGGGAGATCACCTTTGAGGAGATTCACCGCAACGGCGCCATTGCCTTTGCGATCTACAATTACCATCGCTTTACGGACGACTACAGTTATATCCCAGAAATGGGCTTGGAAGTCCTCATTGGCATTGCTCGATTCTGGCACCAAAGAGCCACGTATTCGAAACAAAAAGAGCAGTATGTGATCCTTGGAGTTACTGGTCCGAACGAATACGAAAACAACGTGAATAACAATTGGTACACCAACTACATCGCGAAATGGTGTATTGAATATGCCATTGAAAATATTCACAAAGTTCAAGAGCATTACGCGGCAGACTACGATCGTGTGATGGATAAAGCCAATCTCGATTGGTCAGAGATCGAACAGTGGCAGGAGGTAGCAGGTAATATGTATTTCCCATATTCCGAAGCGCACCAAGTTTATTTGCAACAAGATGGCTTTTTAGATAAGGAACTGATTACGGTGAAAGACCTAGATCAAAAACAACGACCGATCAACCAGCATTGGTCTTGGGATCGTATCCTTCGTTCGCCCTACATCAAGCAGGCCGATACCTTGCAGGGCTTCTATTTCTTTGAAGATCAGTTTACGCAGGATGAACTCGAGCGCCATTTCGACTTCTATGAGCCTTTTACGGTCCACGAAAGCTCACTTTCGCCTTGTGTTCATAGTATTCAAGCTGCAAAGTTGAACAAGATGGACATGGCTTATGAGTTTTACTTGCGAACCTCTCGTTTGTATCTCGATGATTACAACAAAGAGGTGGAAGAAGGATTACACATCACTTCCATGGCCGGAACGTGGATGAGCATCGTAGAAGGTTTCGGAGGCATGCGCGTAAAAGACGGAAAACTATCTTTTGAGCCAAGAATACCTGAAGAGTGGAAAGCTTTTTCGTTCAAGGTCAACTTCAGACATCAGATTCTAAAGGTGATGGTAGACCATTCAGGAACATCCTTCAAGTTAGAAGGAAACAAAGCCCTGACCATAGTATTAGATGGTAAAGAGGTTGAAATTGCTCCCAACGACATGGTTAGTTTAGATAAATAACATACAAATCCCAAGCGTTATCTTGGGATTTGTTCTTTTATAAACCAAGAATGAAAGTAATTTTCACAAGCTTTTGGGCACTGACACTGACCTTCGGTTTTGCACAAATCAATCGTGTAGAACCTCCAAATTGGTGGTCAGGAATGCAAGCGTCCGAAGTGCAACTGCTGTTTCACGGGCAGGAAATTAGCAAATACGATTCTGTCAAGATTCAAGGACCTTTAAAAATTGTGAAGTTTGAAAAAGCCAAAAGTCCTAACTACCTGTTTGTGACCGTAAATACTGCGAATGCAGTGCCTGGGATGGTTTCCTTTGATTTTTTTGTCAATGGAAAAGTAAAAGAGACGATTCCTTATGAGTTTCGATCCCGAAAGGAAGGAGCAGCGTTTAGAAAAGGTTTCGATAGCTCAGATGTGGTCTACTTAATTACACCCGATCGTTTTGCGAACGGCGATCCCACCAATGATCAAGTCAACGGTCTCAACGAACAAGAGGTAAATCGTTCACACGACTACAAACGTCACGGAGGTGATATTCAAGGAATCATTGATCATTTGGATTATATCGAAGCAATGGGGTTCACTCAGATTTGGTCTTCACCTCTGCTGATCAACGACATGCATCAGCAATCGTATCACGGCTACGCCATGACCGACTTTTACCGCGTTGATCCGCGTTTTGGAAACTTAGATACCTATATCGAGCTTGCTGATAAAGCTGCTGAAAAGGGTATTGGATTGATCATGGATCAAGTGGCCAACCATTGTGGTTTGGAACATTGGTGGATGAAAGACCTACCTTTTGACAATTGGGTAAATTTTCAGAAGGATTTTGAAAGTAAAGGCCCTTTCACAGGCTCCAACCACCGCCGTACCGCCAATCAAGATCGGTATGCTTCTAAAGCCGATCTCAAGGGCTTAAATGAAGGTTGGTTTGTGTCCACCATGCCTGACCTCAACCAACGCAATCCGTTCTTGGCTACCTATTTAATTCAAAACAGCATTTGGTGGATTGAAACTTTAGGTCTAAGCGGTATCCGACAGGATACTTATCCTTACCCAGACAAAGATTTTATGTCAGATTGGGCAGGAGCCATCATGACTGAATACCCGAATTTTAGTATTGTGGGTGAAGAATGGAGCTACAATCCGTTATTAATAGGCTACTGGCAAGAAGGTGCCAACAATCGCGATGGCTACGACTCTAATTTGACCTCCAGTATGGATTTTGCCATGCAACAGAACATTGTGGATGCACTGAATGAAGAGGAGGCCTGGAATACCGGACTTATAAAAATGTATGAAGGTTTAGCCAACGATTTCTATTATCCCAATCCGAAGGATATCATGATCTTTCCAGATAATCACGATATGAGCCGCATCTTTACACAGTTGAAAGAAGACGTTCCACATACTAAAATGGCGCTCGGATATCTCCTAGCACTTCCAAGAATACCGCAACTGTATTACGGAGCCGAAATTTTAATGGAAAATACCGCAAAACCTGGGGATCATGGTTTGATACGCAGTGACTTCCCAGGAGGTTGGGAAGGAGATGCCGTAAGTGCCTTCACCGGCAAAGGACTTACCGATGCCCAAATGGATATGCAGAATTTTGTGAAGCAACTCTTGAATTATCGCAAGAATAGCAAAGCGATTCACAATGGGGAAACTGTGCATTTTGCGCCATTTATGGGAACCTACTTCTTGTTTAGACATTACAAAGACGAAACAGTTGTGGTGATGCTCAACAAAAACGAAACGCCCATTGAAATCGACTTGAAGCGTTATGCGGAGATGAATTTAGAAGGGAAAGAATTGCGAAATGTGATTTCTGGTGAATCGATCACATGGGGAGATACCTATGCTTTCAAAAATAAGGGTGTGACCATTCTAACTACTAAAAACCAATAGTGTGAAGGATATTTTTTGCTATTGCCTACTCATCACAACTTCATGGGTCATAGGGCAAACAGAGATAAACAAAGCGTGGCCTAGCTTTCAGAAAACAGAGGCGGTTAAGGTCTCTAGTGGTAGCGTCTTTCGGGTTGAAGATTTTGGAGCCGAACAGCTAAAGCCTCGAACGGTGGATGTCTGGCTCCCTGAGACCTATACGGAGGCACAGAAATATAAGGTGCTCTATATGCACGATGGGCAAATGCTTTTTGATAAAACCACCACTTGGAACCAACAAGAGTGGATGGTCGATGAAGTGTTGAGCCGTCTGTTGAAACAAGATAGTATTGCGAATGTAATCGTAGTGGCTATTCACAACCGTTCTGAAGTACGGTGGCAAGACTATTTTCCAAAAAAAGCCATTGAATACATGCCTGAGGCTACACGTCAACAGGTTTTTAAGGAAGCCCGCGAGAACAATTTTGACGCCCAACTGAACGCCGATGCGTATCTCAAATTCATTGTGGAAGCAGTGAAACCACTTGTAGATCGTACGTTCTCAACGTTGCCAGATAAACAAAATACTTTCATTGCAGGGTCCAGTATGGGCGGGTTGATCAGTATGTATGCCGTATCCGAATATCCAGAAGTCTTCGGTGGAGCGGCCTGCATTTCTACACATTGGGTGGGTGTAATGCCTCGGGAAGGCAATCCATTTCCCGATGCGATCTTTGCATATATGAAGGAAAATCTTCCGAATGCGGGATCACATCAGCTCTATTTTGACTACGGAACGAAAACGCTCGATCAGCACTATCCCGTCTTTGCAGAGCGGGTTGACGCCATCTTAAAAGATAAAGGGTATACTGCCGAAACCAGCAAGAACTTGAAGTTCGACGGTGCTGATCATAGCGAGACTTCATGGCAACAACGCTTGCACATTCCGATGCAGTTTCTGATCAAAAAAGATTGAAAGAATGAAGCGTTTTTTAAGCTATATCGTCCTTCTTTTTTGCGTCTTTTTTGCGTTCGGGCAGCATCCAGAACGAAACTACATTGAGCATCGCGAGTTGAGTAATGCCCTAGAAGTACGTACCAATCATGGCATCTATCTATTCAAACCTTTCGGCCAAAATATCATTGAAACTGCTTTCATTCCACAAGGGGAAACCTTAGAAGGGCGTTCGCATGCTGTAGTTTTAAATCCTTCTGGCTTGCGTACCGTAAAGAACGAAATTACTGCCTCGATTACTTATGGTCTTGCAGGTGCAGGATTGAAGGTAAAAATCCAGAAAAAACCATTCAAAATCTCCTACGAATACAAAGGGGAAGAAATGATTTCTGAGAAGCGAGGCTTTGTACAAGACAGTCTTCGTAAATTAGAATTTAACCTCGATGCTACCGAAGTGCTGTATGGCGGAGGTGCACGCGCGCTGGGGATGAACCGACGTGGAAATCGATTGCCACTTTACAACCGTGCGCACTACGGATACGAAGAGCGTTCCGAATTGTTAAACTACACCATGCCACTGGTGCTTTCGTCTAAGAAGTATTTGGTTCATTTTGACAACGCTCCCATTGGCTTTTTAGATTTAGATAGTCAGCAGAATAACACACTCACCTATGAAACGATTTCTGGGCGAATGGTCTATCAAGTAATTGCTGGAAGCAATTGGTATCAGTTGATAGATGATTATACCGAGCTCACCGGAAAACAACCCATGATTCCACGGTGGGCTTTGGGAAATTTTTCTAGCCGCTTCGGCTATCATTCTGAAGCAGAAACCAGGGCTACAGTTGATAAATTCATCGAAGACAGCATTCCGGTAGATGCAGTCGTCCTCGATTTGTTTTGGTTCGGAAAAGACATCAAAGGGCATATGGGTGGCTTCGAGTTTGTGAAAGATTCCTTTCCAACACCCGCCAAAATGATTGCCGATTTTAAACAAAAGGGAGTCAAAACTGTCTTGATTTCTGAACCGTTCATTCTCTCCACATCCAAGAAATGGGATGAAGCTGTTGAAAAGAAGGTCTTGGGACTTGATTCTATTGGGAATCCCTATCGTTTTGACTTCTACTTTGGCAATTCAGGCATTGTGGACATCTACAAACCTGCCGCTCGTGAATGGTTTTGGAATATCTACAAAGATCTGACAGAAACCTATAAAGTTGATGGTTGGTGGGGTGATCTCGGAGAACCCGAAGCACATCCTTCTGAGCTGTTGCACGAAACAGGCACGGCTGATGAGGTGCACAATACCTACGGACACGATTGGGCGCGCATGATTTACAACGGATACATCCAAGATTTTCCGAAACAACGCCCGTTTATACTCATGCGGGCGGGCTATTCCGGATCGCAGCATTACGGCATGATCCCATGGAGTGGCGACGTAAATCGCTCCTGGGGAGGATTTCGACCTCAACCTGAGATCGCCCTTCAAATGGGCATGCAAGGTCTTGGCTTCATGCACTCAGACCTTGGAGGTTTTGCAGGCGATTATAAGGACGACGAATTGTACATCCGTTGGTTGCAGTACGGAGTTTTTCAACCGATTTACAGACCGCATGCGCAAGAGTCAGTACCGTCCGAGCCCGTTTTCAAAAGTGAAAAGACCAAGGCATTGGCCAAAAAGGCCATTGAGCTTCGGTATCAAATGCTACCGTACAATTATACTTTGGCGTTCGAAAATCATATGGCTGGAGTACCGCTGATGAGGCCTATGTTCTTTGAAGAAGAGGACTCAAGTTTCTTAGAAAAGGATCGAGCTTTCTTCTGGGGGAAAGACCTTTTGATCTTTCCAGTGATGGAAAAAGGACAAACCGCTATGGAAATCACCCTTCCAAAGTCTACTAATTGGTTTGATTTCTTCACCGGGGAACAGTTTGAAGGCAACTCCACATTCACCGTCAAATTGGAGGAGGATCGTATACCCGTATTCGTAAGAGCAGATCGTTTTATTCCGATGGCGCCTATAGTACAAAGCACTGATTTATATTCCACCGAAAAATTAATCCTTCACTATTATTGCGATGTGGATAATCCGAAGGCTAAAGGATATCTCTACGACGATGATGGCAAAACATCTAAAGCCTACGAGAAGGGACAGTTTGAAATGGTGGAGTTCACTTCGAGTCAAGGCGATGGGTATATCTATTTGGATATGGAATCAAAACCAGGGAAGGCCTACAACGCGCCGAATCGGGAAATAGAAATGGTCGTTTTCGGTTTTGATAAAGAACCACGTAGAGCAAGAGCCAACAACCGTAAATTAGATCTGAAGTGGAATCAAGCAGAGAAATCTGTAACCTTCACCGTCACCCTAGAAGCCCAATCCAAAACATATATTGAAATAAAAAAGTAACATGAAAGCCAGTAATAAGTCAAGCATTAAATTTCTCGTATTTTTGACCTTATTTGCTATAGGAATAACTGCAATATCCTGTAAGAAGGACGCTGCGAAAGAAGAAAAGAACACAACTCGAATGAAGTCATCAACAGCCTCTAAAAAAGTCGTCTAT
>CAWUKP010000069.1:0-9824 GCA_963922975.1 uncultured Spongiivirga sp.
TAGTGGTGGTGGTTTTTTTGGCTGCTGGTTTTGCAGCAGGTTTAGGTTTTGTAGATGTTTTTTTCTTAGTGGCACTGACTATTGATGCACTTTTATTTTTCCGTTTACGTCGGACGCCATAGGTGCCACGAACAATTTTACCGCGCTTTGTCTTTTTATCGCCTTTTCCCATATATGTTAGTTTTGGTTATTAGTTGCGTGTACTTGTATTAAATTAGCCTGTGGAGTGGCTAGAATTGTATATCCAATACTATTTCGCCTCAATGCTAATTTTCTCCTCCACGGTTCTGCGCTTCTTCAATTTTTTTCGCCTGCGAACACCGTAGGTGCCTCGATGTATTTTACCTCTTTTGCTTTTTCGATCTCCTTTTCCCATAAAATCTATTGATTGCTTTTAAAGTTAGTTATTTTTAAGGGCAACTTCAAATCACGCGTTTCGCTGTATGTTTCACCATAAACATCCGTATAAGCCCTACATTCCTGAGGGTGCTACCAAATTGATTGTAGGTACCTTGCCGCCTCCGCGTTTTTCTACGGGTGATTTATTGCCTGGAGACGTAGATTTTTGCTACGGAAGTCGAGATGGCCAATTGTGGCCCATCCTCAATCGTATTTTTGACCTCAATCTCGATTTTGAAACCACCGCCGAGGCTATTGCGCAGCGCCAGCACTTTTTGAAAGAGAACAAAATAGGTATTTGTGATATTGTCGCGGCAGCGGAACGTCAAAAAATTGACGCTACCGACCTGGGTATGCAACACGTTCGTTTGCGAGATATCGTTGGTTACCTAAATAAACACCTCAGCGTACAAACCTTGTTATTTACTGGTGGTAATAGTAAGAATGGACCTGAGTATTTCTTCAGACGGCATCTAAAAACCTATGGGTTGCAATTAGAAGTGGTGAACGATCAAGTGCCAAGGATTCATCAATTTCGCTTAACGCATCGAATGATCCAGACGGTTTCTTTGACAGCCCCATCAGGATCTGCCAACAGAGCCGTGGGCAGCATGGATATTTATAAGCAACTGAAGGCAGCCAATCCCAATTTTAATACTTTGGACTTCAGGGTGCTACAATACCGTCCGTTTTTTGAAAGCGATTAGACAGTGGCCTTTGAATCTGTAAACGCTACCACAAATTCCTTGACGGCATCCCAATCGGTGTATTCGGTATCTACAGAGGTGTCCACTGATTGTCCTTGTTTCTTAGCAATCATGCGCATGATTAACTTCTTAAAATAATCGTACTTGGTATAGCGCAAGGCGCCAGCCATATGACTTACTTCTTGAGGCTTCCAGCCTGTTCGGCGTTGGAATTCATTGGCGATTTCTTCGGCCTCTTTGCGTTCTTCTTCCAAACCAGAGGCCACCGCCAAACAGACCGAGAAGAAGGCCGAGGGTTTAGTGTTCAAGGAGGTCAGATGATCCAATACATATTGCTCGATAGCAGGATTGTACTTATGCGCGTGAATGGAACTGCCAATAAACACAAGATCGTAACCTGCGGGTGTCGGTGGTTCCTCGGTGACATCTGCAATGACTACTTGATGCTGCTGCGCCTGAAGTGCTTCCTCCATAAAGCGGGCAATCTTTCGGGTTTGCCCTTCTCCCGTACCATAAATAATTAGAATTTTCATGACGATCTATATTTAGTTGAGGTTCAAAGAAATAAGGTAGTGCGCCATGAGTTGAAAAACGATGATTTTGGTCAACGCTTGTATCCTTAAATAAGATGTCAAAAAGTAGCTTGGGAGTCGAGATCAGTCAGGATTGAATCTGGTCTTGACTCTTTGTCGGAAGGAATCGTAATCGCCTTCAGCAGCTAGATTCTGATGATTGAGTTTACCATACACTGGGAAATGGGCAAGAATATTTTCTAGTTGTCTACGTATGGGTTGCATCTCTCGGGTATCAATTTCCATTTCAAAGTAGAGGCGTGTTCCCATACCCGCGCAATTCACAAACCAAGATTTGACTGTGAAGTATTCAACACCATCACTGACCACCTGAATGCGCATTTGCTGTTCTATACCTTCAAAAGTGGCCGATTGGTTCAAATCACCATTCAGTACATCCAGCTCATCTTTAAAAGTTTGAAAGTTACTGGTCATCAAGACAGCGTCAAAAACGCCTGAAAAAGGACCAGCCTTGACCGATATTTCGCAATCGACGGAATTCTTATCAGAATCCGTGGCTGCATTTGGAAAATTGTGTTTGAGCACATCAATGCGAAGAAAATTATCTCCGTCTTTGATTTCCAAAAAGCAAGTTTGTTTCATATTGTCTCAAGTGAACTGAACTGATGAAAAAGGTACGTGAAATTTTGGCCGAATCAAAGCGGACTAATGCCTAATCTTCCTAAGGCATAGCATTACTTAAGAGTGCCTCAAACGTTCTCAATCCGTAGATTACTTGTTCAATACTCAGGTTTTCATTGGGGCTGTGCTGATTGTTGTCTGGATTGACCATCGGTACGATTACAGCTGGTACGTCAAGTGCATTGATAAACGGTGCAATAGGCACGGTGCCGCCCATAATTCTGATGTTTACGATTTCTTCGGGAAAGGTTTTCTCAAGGGTTTGCTGTAGCCACTGACTGTAGCTACTATTCATATCCGTTCGAAAAGCGTCCGTTACACTGCCCAATTCCAATCGCGCAATCTTAGCATGCGCCTGACGCTCAGCCAAAGTGGGTTTCTCACTCGTCACAAAGAAACCCTGAGCTTCGATATGTTTTTTGAGTAATTGTTGTAATTGACGACCATTTGTTTCTGGTACCAAACGAATATCAATAGCCGCTGTGGCTTTATCAGGAACGATGGTCCGTGCTTGGGCGCCAACCCAGCCAGACGCCATTCCGCGGACATTCAATGAAGGATATTGTAAAGACTCTTGATAGTTCATTCCAACCTTTTCGGGGGTGTGGATAGCCAAACGCTTTAAAAGTTGGGCACGATCATCGGGTACAGCAGCCAATATTGTTTTCGTTCCTTCATCTAGTGTGATGCCATCATAAAATCCTTCAATCAATACGCGTCCTTCCAAGTCTTTCATGCTCGACAATAATTGGGAAAGTCGCATCCCCGGATTGGGAGCATAGTTTCCGAAATGACCACTGTGTTGCGGTTTGATAGGGCCATAAGTGGTCAGATTGACGGTGGTAATACCGCGACAGCCGTAGACCAAAGTAGGTTGGCCTGAAGGGTGTACAGGACCGTCTGTAATGATCATAAGATCTGCGGCTAATAGGTCTTTGTATTGCGCAACCGCCTTGGGAAGTGGCTTGCTACCACGTTCTTCTTCACTATCAAGAATGACCTTCACATTGTAGGGAATCGTTTGCCCTTTGGCGCTTAGCATATCAAGTGCATGAAGCATCATCACAATAGGACCTTTGTCGTCCGAAACCGAACGACCGAAAATGCGCCAATCAGGGTTGATCTCTTGTTGAAGATCACTCCAGGGGCGTTCCATCCAAGTATCTCCCTGAAGAACCTTGAGAACTACGCCGTACGGATTTACTTGCGACCATTTAGCGGGATCCACAGGTTGACCGTCAAAGTGCATATAGAAAAGTACAGTAGGCTGGTCATCTTTCATGGGTAGCGAGGCAAAGAACAAAGGTTCACCCTCTGTAGTGAGTATGGTTGAATTAAAACCACGTTTATTAAATTCGTTCGTGAGCCACTGGATATTGGCCTTGATATCTTCCGTATTCAGCGAGTTATTTGGAATGGCCACAAAGCTTTTGATATCATCTAAAGTTTTCCCTGTAGACTGCTTCAAAAGTGCTTCATTCGTCTGTCCGAAGGCAGACAAGAAAAAGAGCGTTGCGTATCCTAGAATCAACTTTTTCATGGTCGTTTGTTTGAATCTACAAGATACGCAACGCGCTAAAGATTTGAAATGATTCACCATACATCATTCTGCAATAGGTCTTTGCAAAGCCTCGTCTACGTGTGTCACGGTTTCAACTTCGAGTATTTCACGCCAATTTCCCTGCTGGTTGGTGTATACCCCTGAGCCAATACCTTCATAAGCTGGTCCTTGACCAAAGGGATATAATTTCCATTGGAAATGAACCAAAACGACTTCTTCTGCAAGTGCTTCGGTAGTGAGCTTGAGAATGTCCATTTTCATCTCAGGAAATTGTTCCAACAAAGGCTGAAATCGCTCGCGCAGTGCGTCATGACCCTCATAAGTGCCATCTGTTCCGTACATGGTAATGTTGGAAGCAAAATTGATCAGAAATGCATCGAGGTCTCCATTATTGAACCCTTCGATGGACGCTAAGTACACCTCTCGCACAGAATCTTCGACGGAAGTTTTGGCTTCAACTGGTTTTTTTTCATTTTGGCAAGCACTTAGGACTACTGCGAGCGCATAGATAAGAATCGTTGTCATGTTTGTTTTCATTTGAATGTATTTATGAATTAGACAATTCGAAATACTTCAAATTCAATGGTTTACGAAAGTGTTTTTTGGTGAGTGGTCTTAAGAATCAGTGAGTGATCGTCGGGATGAAGCGGTTTGATTTCAAAAAAAGAGGGAACCGTTGAAAGTCAGCGGTAAATAGGCTCTAAGAAATTTTAATTAACTCCTTGATCACTGCGGCGTAGGTCTTACTGCTTTCGATGGAAGGCAGTTTTTTGGTGTTAAATTCAATCACATAACGTCCGTTGAGATGTGGTTTGAACTGACGAATTTGATGTGTGTTTACGATGTATTTGCGGTGCAGGCGACGGAAATTCGGCTCCAGTCTCTTTTCCAAGAATGAAAGCGAATAGTCACAAAGTTGTTTACTCCCTTCCATATCATATAAGAAGGAATAGTTATCGTAGGCCTCAAAATACACGATGTTCTCTGTAGGAATTAAAAGGATATTACCGCCTTTCTTCACAGGAATCTGATCGATGATGCGCTTTTGATCTTGAGGCACAGAACTTTCAGGAGATGAGGTAGTCGCAGTGACTTCTTCTGGAAACAAACGGTTGTTCAAAAAGAAACTGAAGCCCAACGCAGTGGAAATGATACCGTTGATCACATATATGTTACCCGCAGTGAACATTGAAAACTCTGTGTACTGGAAAATAACGGATTTTATAAGGCCTTCCATTTCGGTTGCCAGTACGCCGATCCCAATAAAGATCAAGGTTAAGATGAGATACAATCGCCATGGCGGGTGAATGGCCTGCTTGAGCGCCGTTTTATTGACTCCTGCAGTAACCGCCGTATATCCTATCAGTAAGCTGGTGGTTAGAGAAAGTAGAATCCACTGCAACCAATTGAGTGCTCCATGCGTAAAATAATTAGCCGAACCAATACCGAAACCGATCAAAATGATGTACGGAAGATAGCGATTCGACTTTTTGAGGTTTAAGGACAACGACACTGCGGGCTCGATTGATTGCCTTCACAAGATACATAAGACTAAAGGATTTCAAGGCCTTCACTTAAAGACTGCATTTTCTGCAGTATGCTGATGCCTTTCCAAGTCAGCTTTGACAGAGGCTAGCTTCATGCCAATAGTCTTCAAAGCAGTTGGTCCTAGTGGTAATCGTAAGCTAGGGTTTGGTTCGTTGGCCAAAGCGAAAATGGCTTGAGCGGCTTTTTGTGGATCGCCTTCTTGCTTACCATGAACACTTTTGAGTTTTTCTCTAAATACTCCAGCGGTTTGATCGTAATCCGCATGGCGGTCTTGGGCTTCACCTAAGGCCGAGCCTGCAAATCCTGTTCGGAACGGACCGGGTTCTACTAGGGAAACTTTGATACCCAAAGGCTCCACTTCCTGCGCCAACGCCTCGGAAAAGCCTTCCAAGGCAAACTTGCTAGCGTTGTAAATTCCGAAACCAGCAAAGGACTTGATACCGCCGTGCGAGGATATTTGAATGATGTGTCCGTTGCGCTCTTTTCGCATATGCGGCAACACCTGCTGCGTAAGATGTAAGGTTCCGAACACATTGGCTTCGAAAACATTTCTGATTTCGTTCATTGAAGCTTCCTCCACGGCACCGATGAAACCTACGCCTGCATTATTTACTAGAATGTCGATGCGGCCGTAGCGCGTGATGATTTCTTGTACCACATCCGCAGTTTCTAAATGTTGAGTGATGTCTAATTGAAAAGAAGCTCCTTGGCCTCTATGGGTTTCGTTGAATTGAGCTACTTGCGAAGCTTGTCGGAATGTACCAATCACAAAGTCGCCCGAAGCCATGACTTCGTCGGCCAAGGCCTTTCCTAAACCAGAAGAAATTCCTGTGATGAACCAAATACGTTTTTCCATTTTTAAAGTTTTAATAGGTTACCAATGCGTTCTTTTTCAGTGAGTGTGATGGCCAAGAACAAAAGTGTAGGTACGATCCAAATACCATTTCCTACAAAATCATGCGCCAGGTGAAATAGAATGATATTAACCAAAACAGGAAGCAACACCAACCAGCCCAAAAGGCGTGTACGGTGGAAGATGAGCAAGATACCTCCAACAATTTCTGCGAAACCGACCAAGATGTATAAGTAGGAGGTGAACATACTGCCCAAGTAACCTTGGGCCACCGCATCTGCTGGAGGTTGTACAGCGATGAAGCCCAAAAACTTATTCAGTCCGAAAATAATCAGTAAGATTCCAAGAATGATGGAAAGGAGTAAGGATGCTTGTGTTTTCATGTTAACTGCATTTAGAATTTAACGCTACAAAATTGCAGTAGCGCTAGAAGTTTAAAAATGAAGTAACACAAGAAAGTGTCTTGAACTAGTTCAAGATGTAGACGTAATACGTTTGCGGATTTTACTTAAAAATTCGGCAGACATGCCCAAATAGGAAGCCAAGGCATATTGCGGAACGCGTTGCACAATACCTGGATAGCGTTCTAAGAAATCTAAATAGCGTTCTTCAGCAGAATTCCCCAAATTAGACAACACGCGGCGTTGTGAGAAGGCAAAGGCTTTCTGTGCGACCAATCGGAAGAAGCGTTCTAATTTAGGATTGTGCGCACAAAGTTGCTCCACCTTGTGGTATTCAATCTGGTGAATCGTGCTATCCTCTAAGGCTTCTACAAAAAGGGAGGCAGGTGTTTGATGTATATAGCTATTGAAATCGCTGATGAACCAATCTTCGATCGCGAATTGAATGGTGTGCTCCACACCCTGATCACTGACAAAATAACTGCGGAAAGCTCCTTTTTTGACATAGGTTTGGTGGGTGCATACAAAACCAGGCTGCACGATGAATTGCCTCTTCTTGATCGGTCGCGTTTCAACAATATCGACAAAGTCTTGCTGGTCTTCGCTATCGAGCGTCACATAGCGTTGGATATTCCCTAGAATGCCTTTAAATGCTTCCACGACTGGAAGTTACGAATTCGTTCATAAAGTAACTCACGGTCGGATGCTGTGAATAAAATCCTGTATGGTATCTGTGCCTTCCTTCGTCAGATGTTTAATAAAAGCAGAGCCTATGATAGCGCCATTGGTGCGCGCTGTGGCTTGTTGAAAAGTATCCGCGTTGCTAATACCAAAACCAACTATTTGTGGATTTTTCAACTTCATGGCTTGAATACGTTCGAAATAGGCTTCTTGTTCTTCACCAAAACCCTGTTTAGCACCCGTGGTACTAGCCGAACTCACCATATAAATAAAACCGTCACTTAGCTCATCAATATAACGAATGCGATGGTCAGGTGTTTGCGGCGTGATGAGGAAGACATTGAGTAATCCATACTTTTCAAAAAGCGCTTTGAATTCTTCTTCATAAACATCAACGGGGAGGTCTGGCAAAATAAGTCCATCGATCCCAATTTCTTGACACTTTTGGCAGAAGGCCTCCACGCCGTACTGCATCACGGGATTCAAGTAGCCCATGGCGATAAGTGGGATGTCTACTTCCTTACGAACATCTTCCAGTTGCTGGAAGAGTTTTTGTAAGCTCATGCCGTTTTTTAATGCCTGCGCACCGCTGTCTTGAATCGTTGGGCCATCTGCTAAGGGATCACTAAAGGGCATGCCAATTTCGATCATATCGACGCCAGCGGCTTGTAAATTTTTGATAACTGGCACGGTATCTTCTAAGGCAGGGTAACCTGCTGTGAAGTAGATAGAAAGGAGTTTTTTATCCTCCTGTAGTTTTTGTTGTATTCTGTTCATAGTTTATGATTCTTCTGTCATTCCTGCATAGGCAGAAGGTCTAAATTTTGTACTTATGAGATGCTGAAACGAGTTCAGCATGGCCCTTTCAGCTATTCGTCAACCTGAAACGAGTTCAGCATGACGTTTTAAAGCTTGAAATAATCAATATACGTCTGTAAATCCTTGTCACCGCGCCCTGAAAGCGAAATGACTACTACATCTTCCGGCTTGAATTGTTTGTGCGCAAAGATGGCTAGTGCATGGCTAGTTTCAATGGCTGGAATGATCCCTTCCAATTGTGAAAGCTCTAAGCCGGCGGTCATGGCCTCGTCGTCAGTTACGGAATAAAATTCTCCTCTTCCCGATTGATATAAATGTGCATGCATCGGCCCAACGCCCGGGTAGTCCAATCCAGCTGAAATGGAATAGGGTTCCGTGATTTGTCCGTCGTCTGTTTGCATCAAGAGTGTTTTACACCCGTGAATAATCCCTTCCTTACCCAAGGCTGAGGTAGCAGCACTTTCCCCAGAATGGATTCCCTTACCCGCAGCTTCCACAGCGATAATGCCCACATTCTCGTCTTCCAGGAAATGGTAATAAGTTCCAGCAGCATTGCTACCACCACCGATACAAGCGATTACATAATCTGGGTGCGCTCTACCTTCCTTTTCCTTCAATTGCCATTGGATTTCTTCAGAAATGACACTTTGAAAGCGCGTTACCATATCGGGATAGGGATGTGGTCCAATGGCCGAACCGATGATATAGTGCGTATCCACAGGATTATTAATCCAGTCTCGAATGGCCTCATTGGTGGCATCTTTTAGGGTACGGCTGCCAGAAAGCGCCGGACGCACTTCGGCACCCAACATTTTCATACGTGCAACGTTCGGTGCTTGCCGTGCGATATCGATTTCACCCATGTAGACAATACATTGAATGCCCATGAGGGCGCAAACGGTGGCTGTCGCTACTCCGTGTTGTCCGGCACCCGTTTCTGCAATAATTCGGTTTTTACCTAATCGTTTCGCCAGTAGGATTTGTCCAATCGTATTGTTTACTTTATGGGCACCGGTGTGGTTGAGGTCTTCCCGCTTCAAATAAACTTTTGTCTTGTATTTTTCGGAAAGTCGCTGTGCGAAATACAAGGGAGAGGGCCTACCTACATAATCTTTCAAGAGTTGGTTAAACTCCTTTTGAAAGGAAGCTTCTGCAGTAATCTTCAAGTAGTTTTGTCGCAGTTCTTCCACATTGGGCCATAACATTTCGGGGATATAAGCCCCTCCGAAATTTCCGTAATACCCTTTTTCGTTTACATTAAATGTTTTCATAGCTTTTTGTTTTTGTCAGGTCCAGTCTTTTGTAATAAGTTTCAAAACATATTAAGACCTGTTATTTTTCTATTCGATTCGCTTCGTTTCCCTTCGACTGCGCTCAGGATGACAGCGAATCGCCCATACTTGCTGCTAATTGGTGTTTAAAAATTTCTAATTCCTTTATTTTTTTAAGTCCTGGAGTAGTTTCAAATTGGCTGTTCACATCGATGGCGTGAATTGGTAAATCGGTGTTTAGGATGGCGCGAATTTCATCAACTTCCTCTAAGCCAATGCCGCCACTTAGAAAAAATGGCTTTTGGGAAGGATAGTTGTTTAAAACTTTCCAGTCAAACCTATAGCCATTACCCCCTGGTAATTTTCCTTT
>CAWUKP010000070.1:0-9810 GCA_963922975.1 uncultured Spongiivirga sp.
ATGCGCCGAGTCATCGCTCAGATGCCTGCGAAATCATACGCTAAGATCGAACTGATCCAAGAAGAAGTACTTTCCTTTACCAACGAATTTCGGGTCTCCTTTTTTGTAGAAGAAAAACTGTTCGACAAGAAGTTTATTTTTCCTAAAAACAGCGTTGCTATTGGCAACCTAGCTACCTTACCAGTGATTCCTTTTAAAGGTGTTTTAGCGGAATAGCCCATCCAAAACGTTTTCGATAGCCTCATAACTTTACTTCGCTGATTTTTAGTGATGTTGTATCTTTATACAAGGATTCAGCATCATTCGTAATGGCGAAAAAATATATTCTTTCTCTAGATCAAGGTACCACAAGTTCACGCAGTTTATTGATTGATTTTGAAGGGAAAATAGTTGGAATGGCCCAAGAGGAATTTGAACAAATTTTTCCACAACCAGGTTGGGTCGAACACGACCCCGAAGCCATCTACCAATCGCAAATCCGAACCGTTCAGAAAGTGCTTCAAGAACATCAGGCACGTCCGGAGGAGGTAGCGGCCATTGGTATTACCAATCAGCGCGAAACTACCGTTATTTGGAACAAAGAAACGGGAAAGCCCATTTACAACGCCATCGTTTGGCAAGACAAGCGCACAGCAACGATTTGTGAGGAACTGAAGACTGCTGGTTTGACGGAATATGTAAAGAAGACCACTGGTCTGGTGATCGACTCCTATTTTTCTGGGACGAAGGCTAAATGGCTTTTAGATGAAGTAGAAGGCGCAAGAGCACTCGCAGAAACAGGGAAGTTGCTTTTCGGGACCATCGATACGTGGTTGATTTGGAAAATGACCCAAGGTCAATCGCATGTTACCGATTATTCCAACGCCTCTCGAACCTTACTTTTTGATATCCATGAATTGCAATGGGATCCTGAAATATTAAAGGAACTTGATATTCCCGAAAATATGTTGCCCAAAGTACAAGCATCTGCTTCAAATTTTGGAAACTTTGAACTGGAAGGAGTATCCATTCCTATTGCTGGAGTGGCGGGCGATCAACAGGCAGCGTTATTTGGGCAAGCGTGTTTCTCCAAAGGAAGCGCAAAGAACACCTACGGTACAGGTTGTTTTATGCTAATGAATACGGGAACTGTTCCAAAAATGTCGGAAAACGGACTGCTTACGACCATCGCTTGGGGGCTAGATAATCAGGTCTACTACGCCCTAGAAGGAAGTGTTTTCATTGCAGGAGCCGCCATACAGTGGCTTCGTGATGGATTGCAAATCATCGATTCCGCTGCCGAATCGGAGACCTTGGCCGAACAGGTAAAAGGGGAGAATCCGGTTTATGTAGTGCCTGCTTTCGCGGGTCTTGGTGCGCCGTATTGGGATATGTATGCACGAGGTGCCATTTTCGGGCTAACCCGAGATACAGGAAAGGCGCATATTGCCAAGGCAACGCTGGAATCTTTGGCGTATCAAACCAAAGATTTAGCACGCGCCATGCGCGATGATTCAGGAATCAAATTGGATACCCTAAAAGTAGACGGCGGGGCTTGTGCAAACAACTTGCTCATGCAGTTCCAAGCTGATATTTTGAATGCGGAAGTACATCGTCCCGCAGTGATTGAGTCCACGGCCATGGGCGCCGCATTTCTCGCGGGAATTCAAGCGGGAATTTGGACACAAGATGAAATTGACCAACAGCGAAGTATAGAACGCACTTTTAGGCCTTCACTCGAAAAAGAGCAACGAAAAAAGCTCTATAAAGGATGGAAAAAGGCGGTAAAACGCAGCATGAAATGGCTCTAAAAAAATTGAAAAAGGAAAAATAAGGAATGAAACGTATTGAATTTACCAATCTCAAAAGAAAAGAACGTGTTGCACAATTAAAGGACACACATTTTGACTTGGTTGTGATTGGTGGCGGAATTACAGGCGCAGGCATTGTTCTAGATGCTGCCTCCAGAGGTATGAAGGTGGCTTTGGTAGAGAAGAATGACTTCGCCTCGGGCACAAGCAGCAAATCAACCAAATTGATTCACGGAGGTCTGCGGTATTTGAAACAGTTTGATTTTTGGTTGGTGAAGGAAGTAGGTTCGGAGCGTGCTATTGTTCATAAATTAGCACCTCATTTGGTCATTCCTGAAAAAATGTTGTTGCCGCTTATCGAAAATGGCCAGTACGGCAAATGGTTGACATCCATTGGTCTGAAAGTCTACGATATTTTGGCGCAGGTAGAAGGTGAAGACAAGCGAAGAATGGTCGACAAAAAAGAGGCCATGAAATTGGAGCCGCTACTTCCAAAGAAAATTCTTAAAGGTGCAGGTTACTACGCAGAATACAGAACCGACGATGCCCGATTGACCTTAGAAAACATCAAAACTTCTCTGGAATACGGAAGTGTACCGATCAATTATACGGCAGTCAAAGAGTTCTTGTATGACGATGATGAGATGGTTTCTGGGGTTGAGGTGAAGGACGAGCTGACGGGAGAAAGCTATCAAATTCAAGCATCTTTTGTGGTCAATGCGGCAGGACCCTGGACAGACGATTTGCGAAAAATCAATCATTCTAAAAAAGGCAAGCGTTTACATCTCACGAAAGGGGTTCATTTGGTGTTTCCTCACGAAAAGCTGCCCGTCAAACAGTCCGTGTACTTTGATATCCCTGACGGACGTATGATGTTTGCCATTCCCAGAGGAAAAATTACTTACGTAGGCACTACGGATACCAACTACAACGACGATAAAGATCATATCGAGGTGGATTTTGCCGATGCTATTTATCTGATCTCTGCGGTGAACAATATGTTTCCTAGTATCAATTTGGAAATGGACGATATCATTTCTACCTGGGCAGGGCTGCGCCCTTTAATTCACGAAGAAGGAAAATCAACTTCCGAAATCTCTCGCAAAGACGAAATATTCGAGTCGTATACAGGCCTTATTAGTATTGCTGGCGGCAAATTGACCGGCTACCGTAAAATGGCGGAGCGTATTTTGAATTTGGTGGCGAAGAAATTCGAAGAAAATCATCTAAAAGAATTTGAAAAATGTCAGACGGAGTCTATTCCACTCTGCGGCAATGATGGGTTCAAAAAGTATAAAGACGTCAGAAAGTACGAGAAGCAACTGTCCGAGCGCCTATCAAAACTGGGTCTTACAGACTATGATGCCTATCATTTGGTGAGTAACTTCGGAAAGCAGGCCGAGCAAATCTTGAAACTCTACGATAAACGTACAGAGCAAGACCCGCATGCACGCTTAATCTTATCAGAATTTGAGTTTTGTGTGCGTTATGAGCTTCTTCAAAAACCCATAGATTTCTTCGTGCTACGAACGGGCAGAATGTATTTCGACATAGAAAGTGTTCGTGCGCACCATCAGCTGGTATTCGAAGCCTATCAAAAAATGTTTAAGCTGTCGGACGAAGAGGTGAAAGCACAGCAACAGGAATTGCTTTCGGAGGTAGAGCGACATTCTAATTTTAGTTTGGAGCAGGTGTAGCCTTCATTCGCAGACTTGCGTTTACAAGCAATACAACAAGAAATGTAGGCAGCAACCAACCCATAGAATAATGGCCTAAGGGGATGTAGTCTTTCACTGCGGCCATTTCATTCGTAAAGCCAACCGTACTGAGAAAATCAGGGACGCTAAAGAGCATCGTGCTTACTACAGCTGCTTTAAATACCTTCGCGGAAGCCCAAGAGGTAGGTAATAGATTTAACAAAATCAAGACAATAGTAATCGGATAGATGAACATCAAAGCTGGGACGGCTACGTCAACAATATAATGCACATCAAACTGCCCCATAAAAACGCCCAATAGACACCCCATAACAACAGTAAGCGTGTATACTTGCGTAGAATCTCCTAGTAAGCCCTTCATAAAATCAGCGGCCCCCGTAATGATACCAACGGCGGTAGTGAAGCAGGCCAAGGCCACCAACACACTGAGAAAAGCATTGCCAATATTGCCAAGGGTGGCAATAAAAATATTTGAAAGTAGCGCAGTTCTCGTCACTGTTGGTGAACTTTCAAAATGAGCTCCCAAATAAATGAGTCCGACGTAAATTAACAGCAAGCCACTCCCGGCAATCAGCCCTGCCTGGGAGATCAATTTCTTCTTCTCTTGAAAGGACGTAATGCCTTTCAGATTCAACGAAATGATGACCACACCACCTACTACAACAGCACCAATCGTGTCGAAGGTCTGATATCCTTCCACCAATCCTTTCACAAATGGCTTTTCGAGTTCCTGTGGAACCATGGCGTCAAAGTGAACGACACCCAAAACAATAACGAGAAGCAGAATGATCCCTATGAGCGGACTTAAGAATTTTCCAATGATGTCTAACACCTTCGAGCGGTTGAGGGCAAAGACCAACACCAAAGCAAAGAAGATGGTACTCGTTAACAAATAATTATCGCTTACAAAGGGTTGAACCGCCATTTCATGGGTCACAGAAGCAGTTCGTGGTGCGGGTAAGGCCAAAGAGATCGCGTAGACCAAAACACAATACACCAAGGAAAAGCTTCGTCCAACTTTCTTTCCGAAATCCATCATCGTACCTTGAAGTCGCGCATGTGCCATAATACCGAGTAACGGCAATACCACAGCTGAGGTGATAAACCCCAACGTTACCCACTGCCAAAAGTTGCCAGATATTCTTCCTAAATAGGGAGGGAAAATGAGGTTGCCGGCACCAAAAAAAAGAGAAAAAAGGGCAAAGCCAGTTAGCCAAATGCGCTTGGTGTTGTTCATGGGTTAGATATCTTTGCAAAAGATAGTAGAAAATGGAATTACCATACAAACAGAGCAGCATTTTTTATGAAGATACTGGTGAAGGCCCAGCAGTGGTTCTACTCCATGGTTTTCTTGAAAATTTAAAGATGTGGGAGCCTGTTGTCAATGATTTGAAAAGCTCCAATCGTGTTATTACGATTGATTTATTGGGCCATGGAAAGAGCAGTTGTTTGGGGTATGTGCATTCCATGGAAATGATGGCAAAAGCTGTCAAAGCGGTGCTGGATCATTTGGGGGTCAAGGAGGCCTCTTTTATCGGCCATTCGATGGGAGGATTTGTGGCTTTGGCATTTCTGGATTTGTTCCCATACGTGGTGCCTAAAATCCTGTTGGTGACCTCCACGCCTTCAGCAGATTCCAAAGAGCGAATCCAGAACAGAGAACGTGCCCTTGAGGCGGTTCAACAAAATGTGAAGAGTTTTGTTCGGATCTCCATTGAAAATCTTTTCAATCCTGAAACCAAAGAAGAATTTCGATCCGCTTTGGAAGCAGTGAAAGAGGAAGCTTTACACACCTCTACTCAAGGTATTGTGGCCGCTTTGGAAGGCATGAAGATTCGAAAGGATCGAACAACAATTCTTCGCGACTTTAAGGGAAAGAAGGCCATTTTAGCGGGAAGTCATGACAGCGTGATTCCTCATGATCACATTCAAAAAGTGGGGAAATCAGCGAAAACACTGGTTAAGAGCCTCAACGGCGGACATATGCTTCACATCGAAAATCGAGAGGAACACAACATTTTCATCGAAAACTTCGTTGATAATTAGGTTATTAACTCGAAAATTATATACTTTGAGTTCCCAAATCATAATGAATTAATAATTGTCCCCTATGGAGCCTACTACTATCAAAACCAACTTTGTATTTGGAAAAATGCTGTGTAAATTCTTCGGACACAGTTATTTGGAATCAAGAAAAGTAACCGATCACATTCAGGAATACGCTTGTACTTGCTGCGGCAAAGAAGCGACTGTTGATGTGAGTGGCAACATTGTTGAACTGACTCCGAAACGTCAGGAAATCAACCAAACCCTTTCTGAGATTTACAAGAAAAAGCGTTCGGTAGCGCTAAAAGCTGGATAATTTAGTCCATCGCATTCCACCCTTGAGCTTTCAGCCCAATTTTGGTGCCCGCTCTGGTAATCAAATGACAGCCTTCCTTTGATTCGGTCATATGACCAATGACCGTCAAATTAGGATTGCCTTTGATTTTTGGAAAATCCTCTTGAGCGATGGTGAACAGCAATTCGTAATCTTCACCACCGTTCAACGCAGGAATACTGCTGCTCAGTTGAAACTCTTCACAAGTTGAAATCAATTGAGGATCCATAGGTATTTTCTCCTCGAACAGATTACAACCCACTTCAGAGGTCTTAGCGAGATGTAGAATTTCCGAAGACAGTCCGTCACTAATATCAATCATCGCCGTAGGCTGAACATCAAGATTTTTCAATAGGGCTACAATATCTTTTCGGGCCTCTGGTTTCAATTGCCGTTCTATCAAATAGGTATAAGCATCAAGATCAGGTTGATTCTTTGGATTGACTTTAAAAACTTCTTTTTCGCGCTCCAACACTTGTAGACCCATGTAGGCACTGCCTAAATCGCCAGTTACTACCAAAAGATCGTTGGGCTGTGCACCTTTTCGATATACCAAAGTATCCTTTTCAACGGTACCAAGAGCCGTTACGGAGATCAATAATCCTGTAGTTGATGAAGTCGTATCCCCACCAATCAAATCGATTTTGTAGTTGCGACAAGCCAGCGCAATTCCTTCATATAGAGCTTCCAAAGCTTCCAGTGGAAATCGGTTGGAAACAGCAATTGAAACGGTGATTTGCTTGGCTTCGGCATTCATCGCATAAATATCTGAAAGGTTGACCATTACGGCCTTATAACCCAAATGCTTCAATGGCATGTATGAAAGGTCAAAGTGAACACCTTCCACCAGCAAGTCGGTAGAAACAACCAATTTATGGGTTTCTGGAATATCAATTACGGCAGCATCATCACCTACTCCTTTAAGGCTTTCTGAATGCTGTAATTGGAAGTTTTTGGTCAAATGTTCGATCAGTCCAAATTCGCCAAGTTCTGAAAGCGGAGTACGCTTTTCGTTTTTGTCTTCAATCATCTTGCAAAAATAGTATACCGAGAAGATATGAGCAGCTTCTCGGGGAATTAACATAAGAATATTCTTAAAAACTGTATTTTAGATACTTAATTAATTCCCAAAATGAAGCAACTACTACTTTATGCGCTGCTTGGCTCGGTTCTTACTGTCTGTGCCCAACAAACGCCTTGCGAAAACGGAAGTGCAGACGTCTTCCCTTGCAACGATTATGATCTTTTATCAACTATTGATGCCGCTACGCTCGGAGGTGACGTGAATGCCGAGGGAAGTGACAATTGGGGATGGGTGGATCCTTCTACAGGCAGAGAATATGCCATCATGGCATTGACCACAAGAACTGCCTTTATTGATGTCACGGATCCCTTGAACCCCGAGTTTTTAGGATATCTACCCAGAACTTCTGGAGCAGGTGTAAATTTTTGGCGGGACGTAAAAGTGTATAACAACCACGCATTTATTGTGGCAGATAATGTGGGCGCCCACGGGATGCAAGTTTTCGATTTGACCAACCTGAGAAATGTCACCAATGCACCCGTTCAGTTTTCTCCGTTAACTACGTATACAGGCGTTAATAGTTGTCATAACATTGCTATCAATGAAAGCTCTGGATTTGCTTATTTGGTGGGCTGCGGTGGTGTGGCTAATGGTGGTCCGCATGTGGTGGATATTTCCAATCCGGCCAACCCTCAATTTGCGGGGCAGTATAGCACGGATGGTTATACGCATGACGCGCAAGTGATTACCTACAACAATCCCGGACACCCCCTAGATGGAGATGAAATTTTGGTAGGAGCCAATACGGATGAAGTCGTTTTCCTAAATGTGACCAACAAAAGCAACATTACTCGGATTTCACGTGTTACCTATTCGAATCTCGGATATACCCATCAAGGATGGTTCACTCCAGATCAGCGGTATTATATTTTAGGCGATGAAACCGACGAAATTGACTTCGGGCTCAGGACCCGAACTTTGGTGTTTGATGTCTCTGATATTACGAATCCGCAATTGCATACCACCTATTTGGGTCCTTCAGGATCGATAGATCACAATTTGTACGTGGTGGGCGATCTACTCTACGAGGCCAACTATACTTCGGGGCTTCGTGTGATTGACATTTCAGATATTGACAACAGTACCACTACCAACAATACCTTTAATGAAGTGGGCTTCATTGATACCTATCCCGCTAATGATGGTACAAGTTTTAATGGCGCATGGAATGTATATCCTTTTTTCCCTAGTGGAAATATTGTGATCAGCGATATCAACCGCGGAATGCTTGTAGTGCGAAAAAGTGGCACCTTGAGCCTAGACGACTTCCCTTCTATTGAAGAACTCCGGATATACCCGAATCCTGCGATGAGCCAGGTTATAGTAGATGTACCCGAGGGAAGACCTACTCAAAATATCCAAATGTTCAATCAATTTGGACAGCTGGTGTACACCTACGAAGGCCCGGAAATCTCCGAAATTACAATCAATACTGAAACTTATCAAGCAGGTCTTTACTTCGTTGAAATTGAAGGCCATGGGAATTACAAATTGATGATTCGATGAAAGCAAAAGTCTTTCTACTTGCTCACCTTATTGCTTTTGGGGTGCTTTTTGGAATACTCTTTTCGTGTTCCAATGACGAGGTAGTAGATAATAATCCTGTAGTAGCACCAGAACCTTTTCAGGGAAACGTAGCTTGGATTCGCACTTTTGGAGGTTCTGATGAAGACGTTGCCCAAACTGTAATTGAAACAAACGATGGCGGTTATGCCATTCTGGGCTTTACCAAAAGTACGGATGGGGATATTGCTGGAAAAACAACCAGCGTGAATGATTTCTGGCTCTTGAAATTAGATTCAGAAGGAAATCTTCTGTGGAATCAAACTTATGGTGGAAGCGACGATGATCGAGGGCAATCCTTGATACAAACCTCCGATGGGGGCTATGTGCTGGCCGGCTACAGTAAAAGTAGCGATGGTGATAGCAGCAATAATGAAGGGCAGCACGACAATTGGGTGATCAAAGTAGACGCCTCTGGAAACTTGCAGTGGGAGCAAAGTTTTGGTTTTGCAGGACACGACCACGCGTACTCGATTATTGAAACGGCAGATGGAGGCCTTTTCATGACCGGTTTCCTGGATGTAACCTCTTCGGGAGGTGCTGGAAACGATGGCCGTTCTGTAGATCGCGTTCAACATGGTGTTGGGGAGTTCTGGGCGCATCGTCTCGACGCAAACGGCAATCTACTGTGGCGACGTTATTTCGGAGGAACCAATAATGATCGTTCCTTTGATGCGGTGCAAACTCCGGAAGGCGGTTTTCTCATTGCTGGAACTACCGAAAGCAACGATGTAGATATCTCAAACAACCACGGAAGCTACGATGTTTGGCTGATAAATGTGAGCAGCAATGGTGATCTCCTCTGGGAACGCACATTTGGAGGCTCTGGTATTGACAATTCCAATGCCATTATCGCCTCAGGAGATGGTAATTACCTGATTGCAGGCAATACTTTTAGTACGGATATGGACGTTTCTGCTCCCTTGGGCAGTTCTGATTTTTGGTTGTTAAAAATTGATCCTTCTGGTTCTCTTCTCTGGGAAAAGAGTTTTGGTGGAACCGATTTTGAACTGGCCCGCGCATTGTGTCCTACCTACGATGGGCGCTTTTGGGTGGTAGGCCATTCAAAAAGTCTCAACAATGATGTCTCTGAAAACAACGGAATGAATGATTTTTGGATCATCCGTGTGGACGCTTCAGGAAGCTTAGAATGGGAACGCTCTTTTGGAGGTTCAGGACTTGACTTTGCCCACGGGGTCGTAGAAACAGCTTCAGGTAGTGCCATCATTGTTGGCGAAACCGAAAGCGTTGATGGCGATATTCCTATAAATCAAG
>CAWUKP010000071.1:0-9659 GCA_963922975.1 uncultured Spongiivirga sp.
CGTCGATACGTGTAAGATCGTCTACTTCAAATGACTTTTCACCGAAGAAAAGCCCTGCTCCTTGTTGTTCCAATTCGACAATTTTCCTCAAAATAGCACCTGTGGACGCCGTGGAAATTCGGCCATAGGCGTCTTGAAATTCTTTTTTACCATCTCCTGTAGCGTATTGCAGTACCTTTTTGAAGTCCTTCAAATCAAGCAGTGGTAGCTTGTTATCATCACAATACTTGAAGATTACGGCAACAATTCCCGATTGCGTTTCGGAAAGGTCTAAGATGCGTGAAAGTAATACAGGCCCAAACTCAGAGACGGTAGCGCGCAAGCGCACCCCTTCTTGGTCGGAAAGTGATAAAATTTCAACAGGAAAATTTTTGGGCGTGAATTCAATTCCGATCTTTTCATGGCGCTCGTCAATTTTTGGATGACCTGGGCTTGGTTGTGCCAAACCACTCAGGTCTCCCTTTAAATCCATTAGCAATACTGGAATTCCCTTTTCTGATAAATTTTCTGCAATCACCTGAAGCGTCTTCGTTTTTCCTGTTCCTGTGGCACCAGCAATCAATCCGTGGCGATTTAAGGTCTTCAGCGGCACCTTCACATGGGCACCTGTGATGGTTTCTTCATTTAGGATGGCCGCGCCTAGCGTTAGGAAGTCGCCCTTAGTGGTATATCCTTGCGTAATGTGATCTGTAAAAGCTTGCTTATTGCTCATGAAGTCAAAATTTTCATAAAAATAGCCTAATTTGAAGAAGTTAGAAAAAACAATAGATTTTTGATATGAAAACCTTTCATCAAGTACTTTATTTATTGCTTACTGGAGTCCTTGTTTCCTGCACTTCCCAAGAAACGACCCCTATTTTTCACGCTTCACATGAGGTCAAAAAACAAAATGCACCCTTCAGTGATGCCGTAGAAGTTGGGAACCTTCTTTTTTTGGCCGGTCAGGTGGGGATGGATCATACTTCGCGCACCTTGGTTACTGGTGGTATTCAGGCAGAGACCCAACAGGCAATTGAAAACATCAAGGTAGTGCTAGAACATCATCAGAGTTCTTTAGACAATGTGGTGAAGTGTACCGTCATCCTTTCGGATATCAATGATTTTTCAGCTTTCAACCAAGTATACACGCAATACTTTCCCAACAAGCCAGCTCGTACCACTTTTGCTGCATCGGGCTTAGCCGTTGGTGCTAAAATTGAAATTGATGTGATTGCGGTGAAGTAGTATCTTTGCACCATGATGCAGACTGAAACACAATCGCTCATTGATCAGGGCCTTGTTTTGCCTTTGATGGAAGAGTTCTACACCATTCAAGGAGAAGGTTTTCACAAAGGAACGGCTGCCTACTTCATTCGGGTAGGCGGTTGTGATGTAGGTTGTCATTGGTGCGATGTGAAGGAAAGCTGGAATGCAGACACACATCCGCCCACGGCTGTTGACAAGATTGTGGCTAATGCCGCTCAATACTCAGACACTATTGTGGTTACCGGAGGTGAACCCTTGACTTGGGATATGGGCCCTTTGACATCTCAATTAAAGGCGAAAGGGCTACAGACGCACATAGAAACCTCGGGTGCTTATCCGTTGACTGGGGAATGGGATTGGTTCTGCCTTTCACCGAAAAAGCGCATGTTGCCTAAGGAAGAATGTTATGCAGCGGCAGACGAACTCAAAGTGATCGTCTACAACAACAGCGATTTTGAGTTCGCTGAAGAACAAGCCGCGAAAGTACCTGAAAATTGTATTCTTTATTTACAACCTGAGTGGAGCAAGCGCGAAAAGATGATGCCTGCCATCGTAGACTACGTGATGAAGCATCCCAAGTGGAAAGTGTCGCTTCAAACACATAAGTATTTGAATATTCCTTGATTTATCGCCCCCCGTTCGCCTGAAGATCTGCAATGCATTGGGCGTCTAATTCAGGTATTCCCAACTCAAGCATGCCCATCATGCCCGTGCTGAATTCGAGCTGTGCCTGCATCAAGCAATTTTCCACATTACAATGATTGGTGTTATCTTCATCTTCGTGATCAGATTGTGGTGGTGACCCCAAATCTACCAAGCCAAAAATATGACCAAATTCATGTTGTAGCACAGCAGTTTCGATGGCTTCTAATGAAATTCCTTGAGAATTTTGCCGTGCAAGATCGCGCAACGAAGATTCGTAAATAACCAATGAAGTATTGCGGTAAGCAGCACCTAGCGTGGCTATTTGTGAAGTAGAACCTTCTGAAGGAGCATCTACAAAAAGTATGGAAACAGCAATATCTTCTCCTTCATTGTACACGGTGCGTTGTTGACTTTCAAGGTTGGCTATTTCTTGGATGCTAAAGCTCGATTCCCCTGGCGATGGAATCTCGGAAAAGAATACATCTACCCCATCGGGTTTAAAGGCACGGTTATTGATAAACTCAGTGAGGTTATTGACACTGGTTTGTTGAGGTCTAAATCCGGCTACGAAAATGATTTCAATACTCAAACTTCTGAATTCGTTTGAAGAGAGCAATTGATTGGCTGAATCACCCACGGGTAGTAGATTAGCAGAGGTATCTACAGCGCCAACACCTGAATCGGATGTATCGTCATTACTGGAACAACTGATCAGAAGAAAAACTATAAAAACAGACAACCCACGAAGAAACGTATTCATTTTAGTATTTTTGAGATTATGAAAAGACTGCTATTCCTTTTGACGCTCGTCTTGCTGATTGCTAACAGCGGACATACACAAAGTGGAGATCCGTATGTAGACGATGTCAAACATTACTTAACCATTAACGGGATGGAAGCACAATATAGTGTGGCCATCGATCAAATGTTTGTCATGTTGAAGCAGCAGTACAAAGATGCTGGGGTTTTGGAGGAAACTTGGGCAGAACTGGAGGCCAAAAAACCAGATGCGTTAGAAGATGTGAAGGGAATGATGGTATCGGCCTATCGAGGATATTTTGATCGTGAAGACATTCAAAACCTGATTGTGTTTTTCGAATCAGAAGCCACCAAACAACGAGCGGCCGATCCCACACAACTTACGGAAGCCCAAAAGGAATATCTCTCAAATTTTTTCAACTCTAAAACAGGAGCCAAACTGATTGCTAGTCAAGAATCATTGACCAATATGGTAGGTGAAATTTCTCAGGTTTGGAGTGGTACGATGTACCAAAACATGGTCAATGCCTTGAAAGAACGCGGTTATGTACTTCCAGATTAGGCATGCGTGAGGCGGGCCAAATAATCATAATGCGCTCCTTCTAATAGCAGTTCGCAATTCAATTCATTAGCAGCTGCGGCATTTTCTAACGTATGAAAGTCGATATAGAGCCAATCAAAGGGCTCGTCGGTTTCCTGAAGGTATTTCACGGTAAAGGTTACTTCCCCGTAATAATTTACATCACCCGGAATTAGTTTGCCACCATCTTCGGTATCATCAAACATGTAAATGATGTCGGAGGAGTCTAGTAAAATTTGTCCTCCAGGATTCAGTAGGCTTTTCAGTTTCTTCAGAAATCGCGACATATTGGAAAGTCTACCGCACATCCCAGCACCATTCATGAGCAACAATATGGTATCAAAAGACTCGTCTTTCAACTTCATAAGATCTTGATGACGCGCATCCTGAATCCCTCGAAGTTTACAAGTTTTGATGGCTCCATCTGATACGTCAATGGCCGTTACGGCAAGATTTCGTTCTTCTTGTAGATACAGCGCATGACTGCCCGCTCCGCATCCGACGTCTAGGACAGTTCCCTCCGCCAAATCCAAGGCTCTTTGTTCAATAGCTGGCATTTCGTCATAGCTCCGAAACAAATAAGGCAGCGGAAGTACATCTTCTTCGGAGATAGAGGTTTCCGTAATCAGGTCTTCTGTATAGTTTCCCAGTTGGTAATCGTAGATGGCTTTGCCAAATAGGTCTTTTTTCATTGTGTATTTTTGTGCCATGGAAGAACTGCTGCATCGGCTTCCCAAGCTGGCCAAAGATAAACATCCCGAGAACAAGAAATTCTTTTCAAAACTCAAAAAGAAACCTCCGAAGCAATTGGACTACCTCATGCAAGAATTGCACGATGCCGAATTTGAACGCACGGATTGTTTAGAATGCGCCAATTGCTGCAAGACAACTGGCCCTTTGTTCACGAGTGCCGACATTTCGAGAATTGCCAAGCATTTAAAGCTAAAGGAGCAGCAATTTATCGCTCAATATCTGAAAGTGGATGAGGACGGCGACCATGTTTTACAAGAAGTGCCTTGTGCTTTTTTAGATGCCGAAAACTACTGTATGATTTATGATGTTCGTCCCAAAGCTTGTCGCGAGTACCCTCATACAGACCGAAAGAAGTTTCAGCAGATTAGTGAATTGACCTTGAAGAATGTAGCTATTTGTCCTGCTGCTTTTCGCATTGTGGAAGAAATGAAAAAGCGGTTGCCGATCTAAGGTGGAAGCCTTAATTTTACGTTTATGGAAACTTTGGTGAATTATTTCGAAACAATTCCTACGGCGCATCGAAGTGCCATCCTAATCGGTGGAATTGCTTTTTTCTGGATGCTCGAGTATGGCGTTCCTTTGTTCAAGTTTGATTATAAGAAGTGGCGACATGCGTGGCCGAATATTTTTTTCACCCTAACCACCATCATTATCAATTTTGGCTTGGCAGCATTGCTGTTCTTCACAAGCGAATGGGTGGTGAGCCATCAATTTGGCATTGTTCAGTGGCTGGATATGCCATTGTGGGCAACAGCACTACTAGGTGTAGCTTTATTAGATCTTATTGGAGCCTATACCGCCCATTTGGTGGAACATAAGACGAAGTTCCTGTGGATGTTTCACCTGATACACCACACTGACGCTCATGTCGATACCACCACAGCCAATCGCCATCATCCTGGCGAGAGTGTGGTGCGTTTCGTGTTTACCTGTTTGGGAGTATTGATTGTTGGGGCTCCCGTTTGGATGATCATGCTGTATCAAAGTACATCTGTGGTCCTTTCCCAGTTCAACCATGCAAACATACGGATGCCAAAGTGGTTGGATACGGCCATCAGTTATGTGATTGTCTCACCAGATATGCATAAAGTACATCATCACAATTTACTGCCGTACACAGACACCAATTACGGTAATATCTTTTCGATTTGGGATCGACTCTTCGGTACGTTTGCGACCATGAAGAATGAAGACATCGTCTATGGTGTGGATTCCTATCCCGATGTGCAGGATGAAAACGTAGTCACATTGCTCAAGCTCCCATTTCAAGGCTACAGACCGCCAACGAATGCCCCCGGTTATGGCAAAAAGAATTCCACTACTTAGGCGGTAAAGACATCACAAATTCGTATCCTTTTTGCAAGTAGGGTAATAAGGTTGATATATCACTCAACAGTGAATCTGGGACTAGTACGTAGTCTTTCATTTGAGCACCGTACGAGTAAAAGGGACCACTGTTGAATTGCTCCATAAACTTTTGTTGAAGGTCTTTAGGAAGGCGAATGCCCAATTCACCTGCTTTGTTGAGTTGCGAAAACATATACCCATTGGCTGAAGTATACGGCATGCTTTTACCTTTCCGCTCGAAGCCTTCGCAAGCATTTACCAACGTATCGTAGCAATTAAGTTTTTCTTGATAATCCATCGGTCTTACTTTTCTTCCATAGAATCCAATCGAATGGCCAGTGCCTTGGTGGATATTTGCACTTCCAAAAAGGAAAGTAACAAAGAGATCATCAAACAAATCAAACTAATTGCAAAAAGGATGTTGGCCATTTCTAACCACCCAACGTAGAGCAGAAACATGGTGACAACGCTCGTGAAAAAACTGGCAATGGCAATGGCCTGCATGGCTTTGATGAGTGAAAGTCGTTTCCGTAGGTTTTTGATCTGTAAGGAGATTTTGGTCGACGGATTTTGTTCATACTGCGAGTGCAATTGCCGAATGAGTGCAGCAATGGCCAAATAGCGCGCATTGTAAGCCAGCATGGTGAGGGAAATGGCAGGAAATAGGAGCGCGGGGATGCCCAAATTCAATTCCATGGAAAACATAGTGGTCGTGTTTACGGGTATATCAAATAGTTGTTTCTTGTTTGTTTGAAAGCATTTAGATCATCTTGCCAACTCGCTTTGATGGCTTCTGCCGAAAGACCTGACTTGATCTGAGCTTCTAGTTTTTTGTTGCCCGCCAAACGATAGAAATACTTCCAAAAGAAGGGTTCCTCTACACCATATTTTTGATGCTTCTGATAGAATTCGATGAGCCATTCCAAATTGATGGCGGATTGATGTGCTGTATTTCTTAAATCGATGCCCCAAAGTGTTTCTCCCTTGTGTTTTGGATACTTGGCACCTTCGTTGGGCATGGGTGTAAAACTGTACCTATGTGTGCCATCACGATAGTCCTTAACACCTAAGACTTGAAATTGGGTATCTGTACCCCTTCCTAAACTCACGGGTGTTTGTTCGAAAAAACAAATACTGGGATAGAGATTGATGGCCTTATCGTTCGGAAGGTTTGGCGAGGGTTTGATAGGCAAGCTGTAGGCTGTTTGGTGGGTGTAATTTGCCACTGGAATCACCGTCAATTCACACTGAATACCACCTTCCAACCAACCTTCCCCGTTGATCATTTGGGCATATTCGCCAATGGTCATTCCGTGTACGATGGGCACAGGATGCATACCCAAAAAACTCTTGCATTCAGGCTCAAGGACTGGACCATCCACATAATGCCCATTCGGATTAGGGCGATCTAAAATCATCATAGGAATTTGCGCTTCAGCGCATGCTTCCATCACATAATGCATGGTGGAGATGTAGGTGTAGAAGCGAGCGCCCACGTCTTGGATGTCGAAAATTAGCAAGTCGATGTTTGCAAGTTGTTCCGTTGTCGGCTTTCTGTTTTTTCCGTGTAAAGACAAGATCGGAAGTCCCGTTTTTTTGTCGACCCCGTCTTCTACATGTTCACCTGCATCTGCTTTTCCTCTAAAACCGTGTTCTGGCGCGAATACTTTCTGAATGTCTACTTGTAAACTCAAAAGTGAATCTACTAAATGTGTACCTCTCACCCTGGGGGAGCGGGCGTTACGAGTATTGTGAAAGATAACCGAAGTCTGATTGGCAACGACCGCTACGCGCTTTCCTTTCAATTTGTTGAGATATGCTGGGCTACGATTGGCACCCACTTCGATTTCCAGGGCAATTTCTTCCGTTGGCTTGCTGTTATGAGTACTTTGTAGCTGATCTGTCTGCGATTTGCAGGCCGCTGTAGCGAAGATCAAGAAAGTAGAGAAAAAGGTATATTTGAGCAACCAATTAGTCCGCATAGAGTTTGAATTACGAATTCTTCATCGCCAAGCGTATCATTGCTGGCAAGGCTTATAAAAGTAGCATTTCGGCTCCGATTATTAAAATTGCGATCGCTGCCATCGCTATCGGTTTGATCATGATGATCATTGCGATCTCGTCAAGCATAGGCCTACAACGTAAAATTCGAGAAAAAGTTTCGGCCTTTAACGGACATATCTTGATTTCTACCTTCGATAATAATAATTCGCAGGTTTCCATCAATCCTATCAGTGCTGATCAAGATTTTTACCCTGAGTTCACAGCGATGCCTGAAGTAACGCATGTACAGGCGGTGGCGAGTAAAGGGGGCATTATAAGAACCGAAGAAACTTTTGAAGGCATTATTTACAAGGGTGTGGG
The DNA here is from genome assembly GCA_963922975.1 of uncultured Spongiivirga sp. Lineage (GTDB taxonomy): Bacteria > Bacteroidota > Bacteroidia > Flavobacteriales > Flavobacteriaceae > JANQRC01. The sequence continues at coordinate 7,694 of CAWUKP010000071.1, forward strand.
AACAGAGTTTCGATGGAACGAATTTGAGAGCTACCTAACCGAAGGGCGTCTGCCGAATTATTCCGAAGGGATGAACGGCGAAGTACTGATGTCTGCATACATGGCCAATCGATTATTGGTCGGAGTGGGCGATCGCGTCTCTGCTTTTTTTCCGAAGGAAAACCCCAATCAACTGCCTAATGAATTGAAGGTAACCATTGTGGGTTTGTACGATTCCGGATTTAAAGAATTTGATGAAAGTTATGTGATCGGCGATCTCCGTCAGGTGCAGCGCATGAACAAATGGGCGTCTCATGAAGTAGGTAGTTTTGAACTATTCGTGGAAGATTTTGACCATATTCAAGAGGTAGGCGACAGGGTCTATGCGGAAATTCCACCACTCCTGAACTCCTATACCATTGTGGAGAAATACGATCATATTTTTGAATGGATCAAGCTCTTCGATATCAATGTGATGATCATCATTGCAGTCATGATCATTGTGGGAGGTATTAATATGATCACCGCTTTATTAGTACTCATCCTTGAACGCACGCAGATGATTGGCATGCTCAAAGCTTTGGGTAGTAAAAACACAAGTATTCGTAAAATCTTTCTATACAATGCAGGCTATTTGATTCTCTTAGGTCTTTTTTGGGGAAATCTCATCGGCATCGGCCTTTTGCTGGTACAGCAACATTTCGGACTCATCACCTTAGACCCTGAGACTTATTATGTGGATGAAGCTCCGGTGTATTTATCGGCAGGCTACATTGTATTACTAAACATCGGTACGCTCGTACTCTGTTTACTGATGCTCTTAGTGCCCTCGTACATTGTTTCTAAGATTTCGCCCGCGCGCTCCATTAAGTTTGCCTAATGACTCTATTTTCCTTGTAGAATTCACCTTATTAGGTCATCCAAGCTTTGTATCTTTGCACCCTCAAACGAATACATGAAATACGCAAAAAACATACTGGAAACCATTGGCAACACGCCACTCGTAAAGCTAAACAAAGTAGCGGAAGAGGTAAGTGCCTTGGTTTTGGCGAAAGTAGAAACCTTCAACCCTGGTAATTCAGTAAAAGACCGGATGGCGGTGAAAATGGTAGAAGACGCTGAAGCAGACGGTCGCTTGCAACCGGGAGGAACCATTATTGAGGGCACTTCAGGAAACACAGGTATGGGCCTGGCGTTGGCTGGGGTTGTGAAGGGCTACAAATGTATTTTTGTCACAACAGATAAACAATCCAAGGAGAAAGTAGATATTTTAAGAGCAGTCGGTGCTGAGGTCATCGTATGTCCAACCAATGTGGCGCCAGACGATCCGCGTTCCTACTATTCTGTTTCCAAACGCCTGGGCGACGAAACACCTAATTCGTGGTACGTAAATCAATACGACAATCCGAGCAATGCGGTGGCACATTACGAGCAGACAGGTCCTGAGATTTGGGAGCAAACTGAAGGAAAGGTAACCCACTTTGTGGTGGGTGTTGGAACCGGAGGGACAATTTCGGGTGTTGGCAAGTATTTGAAAGAACAAAATCCTGATGTGAAGGTTTGGGGAGTGGATACTTATGGCTCTGTTTTTAAGAAATACCACGAAACGGGTATTTTCGATGAGAATGAAGTATATCCTTATATCACGGAAGGAATAGGAGAAGATATTCTGCCAGAGAATGTAGATTTCAGCATTATTGATGGGTTTACCAAAGTAACCGACAAAGATGCCGCTGTATACACCAGAAAGCTAGCCAAAGAGGAAGGAATTTTTGTAGGCAACTCTGCCGGTGCTGCCATCAAAGGGGTTTTGCAATTGAAAGATCACTTTGGCCCTAACGATTTGGTGGTGGTGCTCTTCCACGATCACGGAAGTAGGTATGTCGGTAAAATGTTCAATGACGATTGGATGCGCGATCGCGGATTCTTAGAAGAGGAAATGACCAAAGCTGAAGATTTGGTGAAGGATCGAAAAGAACACGATTTG
>CAWUKP010000072.1:0-9620 GCA_963922975.1 uncultured Spongiivirga sp.
TCTCGGGTGTAGAGAAACGGAGCGCCGTCACCATAGAAATGTCCGGCAATATACAGGTCGGTTACTTTGGCGAAGCGCATAAAATTGGATTCGTACGCTTGAGGATTTCCAAAGAAGTCTTTTTTACCGAGGTCTTGGCCATCCTTTCGTTTGTTGTAATCCAAGACATCGATATTGCAATACACCGGTTCATCAAACGTTTGGGTCAGGTATTGGCTTACGGTCACCTCACGCATTTTCATGCCGTCTAACATTTCCTTGGCGCCTTTGCCCACTTTTCCCTTTCCGGTGAGCAATACTTTCATATTGTGCAACGGAATGCGTTGCAAGGCATCGATCAAGGCGCGTTGATCAGGCAAGCTTTCTGCTTTGGGCAACTGAAAGGTGCCAAACTTGAGTCCATAGGCACGAAAGCCATTGTAAGCCCCAACAATGCCAGCATAGCGACCAAAGGCTACAAGGCGTCTTCCTTTAGTGTTTGTAATGACTTCGTGGTCGTAGAGTTCTATGTTCTTAGAGAGTACAGCCCTTAACAAATCTCTGTTGTACGGCTGTTTTTTTATGGTATGCGAAAAGAAGAAGTACTTTTTATTCGGAATCAAGGCTTCAATGGGTACTTCCTTCACACCCAACATGACATCACAATCGTGGATATCATTGCTAACCTGCAGTCCAGCTTCTTCATACTCCGCATCGGGAAAAACACGAATATCGGAGCTTTCCGCAATGATTTCAGCACCTGGAAAACGGTCCATCAATTGTTTAGCGGCTTGTGGGGTGAGTACAACCCGACGATCTGGCGGGTTTTTTCGTTCCTTGATGAGTGCAAATTTCATGGAAATGCGAGTAACTATTGGGTTCTGTCATGAATTGTGACAAAGAAAAGCCTTGGCACTAAATTTGCACTAAAATAGTTGGATTTGCAGCGATGCGCAAACTTTTTGCTAGCTTTGCAGTCCACTTGACGTTAGGGATTGAAGCGGCATCCTTTTGTCATGCTGAGCGCAGTCGAAGCAGACAAGAGATACAGCGGAAAGCCTGCCTTGTCGGCAGACAAGCCTGCCCCTCTGAAGCTTTAGCAAAAGAGGGAACGCCCACCCTTCGACTGCGCTCGGGGTGACATAAGTTCTTTGAAAATAAAATGAGACGCATGAGGTCCTGAAACACGCCTGCCTTGTCGGCAGACAGGTTCAGGACATAATTCGTAAACGATAAGCCGAGCTTATCTAACTCATTATGGGGTCGACTGGTTTTGACAGCGAGTCGAATTGAAGTGTAAGCACGTCGAGCTATGATGCTAATGCTCGTAAATATCTGTTTCACACCTTTAAATGGCGAGAATAACTACGCTCTTGCTGCCTAATTAGACTGAATTATAGTAGGTCTTGGCCTAGCTCCGCGAGGCGGAGAAGCGAGATGTCTCTAGAAAGCCCTTGTTGATGGCGTTCTGTTATGAGGCACCATAAAAATCAACACGAAAACTGTGGGGCTTCGACACAGTTTTTATCAAAGAAGCTAAGTTGGTAATAGGCGGTTTTAGGTCAGTTGCCAATCGAAAATTAAACTAAGACTAAACGTGTAGAAAGCATTTGAATTGCTTGTTTGGACGCGGGTTCGAATCCCGCCGACTCCACAACACTCAAGAAACCACGCCCTAGGCGTGGTTTTGTGTTTTAGGGAATGCCAAAACACCGTTTTGGCAATGCTCTGAAACATAAAACGAGAAGCAAACGCTTCGTGGTTTCTTATTTGCAACATTGAAGTCAAGGGAACATTTTGATAATCCGCCGACTCCACTTCTATAAAGGCAGCCATTGGGCTGCCTTTTTGTTTTATGCAAGGCGGGATTCGAAGGCCATCACGCCGCCTGGCCCCTTCGCTAAAAAGGTCTGCAAGACCTTTTCCTTACGCTCGGTCCTCGCCGACTCCACTTATTCATTTGAAAAGCCCCGTAAATAGGGGCTTTTATTTTTTGGTTGACCATATCGTTGACAATACTTGTCTTTTTAAGGTCTACTGCACAATCTCACTTAATCTCATCAATAACACTCCCACATTTTAACATAGCATCTCCAAAATAAGGATTGCGTATTTCCTTTTCAGTACTTATCCAAATAGCTCCTTTATTGTTGTTTGCCATTGGACATTGTTGCACATATAGGGTGTTGTTCAAAGTTGTTAAGTTCTTAGCGATGGCGACCATATTTTCATTTAGAATTACAAAATGGGCTCGTTGATTTTCTATTTTCTGATTTTCGGCAATTGCCCTCAACATTTCAATGCCTTTACTCACATGTGATTTCTCCATTGCCTCAAGATCAGAAGTGTTCATTTTCCTCAACGCTTCCATAGAGGCTTTTGCCTGTGCGGATGCCTCATTGGCATCACTAGCGACCAGAGCATCCTTTAATTTAAGATAAGCAGGGAAAGCAGCTAGAAATTGTTCTTGAAAAGCGTCTGAAAATTCCATTTTCATCATTTCGTCTGATTTGTCCGAAGCTTTATTCTCTTGCATACCCATATGACCTTCATGACCAGTCATTGTCTTTCCTCCTGTTTTATTCATCATACTTTTCTTTCCTTGTAATTGAGCAGCAGCATCCACAGTAAAAGTGCCATTGGTCACTACTTCCTCGCCTGCTTCGAGACCAGAGATCACTTCAATTTGCTCGCCAATTCTTGCTCCTAGCCTTACTTCACGCATTTCAAAAACAGCTTCGTCTGGCTTCACTTTGACATAAACAAGAGAGCGTTCCCCAGTCCACATCACTGCGGAGGAAGGTACTAGCAATCCTGTATCACCCTCAACACCTTTGTCAGGCTTCATAGTACCCATAACGAACATGCCCGGTTTGAAGATGTTATTCTTATTCTTTAGTATAACACGAACTGTAACCGTTCTCGTGGTAGCATTCAATACAGGATCTATAAAGGAAATTTTTCCACTGAATGCCTTATCAGGATATGCATTGGTGATGATACTTACATCCTGCCCTTTTTTGAAAAGAGCCAATTGGTTTTCATAGGCATCAAATTCAGCCCAAACGGTGTCCAAATTACTTAACTTTACAATCGGCTGACCTTTCTTTACATAATCACCTTCAGCACTCATCACTTCTGAAACTGTTCCTGAAACCGTTGCATATACTGGGAAGTACTCTGTTACCTTCCCAGAACTTTCAATGGTGTTGATTTGATTTTCAGAGAGTTTCCAAAGTCGTAGCTTATTGCGAACAGCCTGATAAAGTTGTGGCTGAGACTCCTTTAAAGATACAGCGGTCAATAATTCTTGCTGAGCTGCCACCAACTCAGGTGCATATATCGAAGCCAGTAATTGGCCTTTTCGCACTTCTTGACCTTCGTAGTTTACGTTCAATCGTTCAATTCTTCCATCAAAATAACTGGCTTGAACGGCGATTGCTTCCTCATTGACCGCAATCTTTCCTGACAGGTTTATTGTGTTGTCTCCTCCTGTGGTGGATTTGCCTATGACTGTAGTTTGAATATTGGCCAAAGCGAGGGCATTAGCGGTCATGGCGAATTGTTCAGGTGCCAAGCCGTCGGTTCCTGATGCTGCGGGAATCAGATCCATTCCACAAATCGGGCAATCGCCAGGCTCTGGCTGCATAATTTGGGGGTGCATTGAACAGGTCCACAATTCATTTTCTGATGCTGTGGCATGATCATGTGCTTTGGTTTCCATTTCGTTGGAAATAGTGCCTCCAAAGAGTAAGTAGCCCATTCCTAAACCAACAATTACAGCAATTCCAATATAAATGATACCCTTCTTCATCTCTTTATTTTTAATCGTTTTTTAAGTTTAATAATTGAAGGTGAACTTATATACCATAGTATAAATCCACTTAAAACCGTAATCAACCCCATTAGGGAAAAAGCCCGGAGCAGGGTGGTATTAAAATCATCCCGTCCTTCATAATCCATGGTATGGGTCATCCACAGAAAATCAAAAATGCGCCAATCTCTATGCCGTACTGTCTGAAATTTTCCGTCGATGACGGAAACATAAGCCTTCAAGTTATCTGAGCCTTGATATGAAATCACATAGGCAGGCAATAGTTTCTCCCGATACTCATGGTGCTTTCCAGCTTCTTCAATAAGCTGTACATCGTGTACTTTCAGATCGGCATTCATATAATTCATGGCAACATACAAGGCTTCCTCTTTGGTGATGGAAGATTTCATTGTACCATTTAGCGCATTATACAATTGTCTTTTATTGACCCAATAATAAGGTATGCCGTTAATGTCCCTGATTTCAATTGACTTTATGCCTTGTTGGATGTTTAAAGATGAAGGAGCTATCAAGCCTGAAAAGGCAGTAGGTTGAAATTCCATATTCTTGAACTGATCACCGTGTATTTCATCGATATCCGTCCAACTGAAGTACAATCCACTTACGGTCCACATTAAAAACTGAATACCCAGAAAAATACCGAGGTATCTATGGGATTTTCTAATCCATTTTGCTGTTTTTCTCCTAACCATTAGCTGTCTATTTTGGTTGAACGCAATCTCAATGCATTTGCGATTACAGAAACCGAGCTAAAACTCATGGCCAATGCCGCAATCATGGGTGAGAGCAAGATTCCAAAGAAAGGGTACAATATCCCTGCTGCAACAGGAACACCCAAGGTGTTGTATATCAATGCAAAAAATAGATTCTGCTTGATATTCTTCATAACGGCATCACTCAAATTTCTGGCCTTGACAATACCGTGCAAATCACCTTTCACTAAGGTTATGGCAGCACTTTCAATGGCTACATCCGTCCCTGTACCCATGGCAATACCCACATCGCTTTTTGCCAAGGCGGGCGCATCATTGATACCATCGCCAGCCATGGCCACAGATTTTCCCTCGTTTTGCAACCGTTCTACTTCTTTAAGCTTGTCCTCCGGCAGCATACTTGCTTTAAAATCCGTAAGGTTCAGTTCACTGGCCACGGCCTGTGCAGTATCCTGGTTGTCTCCCGTGAGCATGATAACATCGATACCTTTGTTTTGCAATTCCTTAATCGCCTTAGCACTTGTGGTTTTGATTTTATCACCTATGACCACATATCCAGCAACCTTACCATCAACCGCTAAATAGGATACTGTTTTGCCCTGTTTCTGGAATTCTCTTGCCTTGTTTTCTTTCTCTTCGGAAATTTTTGCGTTGGCATAGTCCATCATTTTAGGGTTTCCCAGTGCGAGTTGTTTTTCTTCCAACTTGCCTTCCACGCCTTTACCTGTAACTGCATTGAAGCTATCAGCCTTGCTGGGTTTTACCATTTTCTCTTTCCCATAGGAAACTGTGGCTTCTGCCAGCGGGTGTTCACTATTGCTGTTGAGCGCAACTATGAATTCAAGTATTTGGTTCTCATTAAGACTATTATCAAATGAGCCTACATTCTCCACAGTGGGTTTTCCCTCGGTGATGGTTCCTGTTTTGTCAACGATGAGAGTATCGATATTATGCATTTTTTCAAGGGCTTCGGCATTTTTGATAAGCACACCGTTTTGAGCACCTTTTCCCACTCCCACCATTACGGACATTGGAGTGGCCAATCCCAGAGCACAGGGACAGGCGATAATCAATACGGCAATAGCATTCACCAGTGCATAGACGTAGGCTGGTTCTGGTCCCCAAATCGCCCAAACCCCAAAAGTGACAACAGCTATAAGGACCACAATAGGCACAAAATAGGCCGATACCGTGTCTGCCAGTTTTTGAATGGGGGCACGGCTTCGGCTGGCCTCGTTGACCATAGTAATGATCTGGGAAAGTAAAGTATCGCTGCCCACTTTTTCGGCTTTCATTAAAAAGGACTGATTACCATTAATGGTTCCACTACTTACTTTATCGCCTGCTACCTTATTAACAGGGATAGGTTCACCAGTTATCATGGATTCATCGATAGCACTTTGTCCTTCGGTAATGATTCCATCCACAGGAATTTTATCACCTGGTTTCACTTTTAGGACATCTCCAATTTCGATATCATCTATACTGACTTCAATTTCTTCGCCCTCAACCACTTTTACGGCTTTATTGGGGGCAAGTTTGAGCAGTTCCTTGATTGCGGAATTGGTCTTACTGTGTGCCCTAGCCTCCAAAACCTGACCTAAAAGCACTAAAGTCAAAATAACGGTAGCCGCTTCAAAATAGACGTGCACCGTACCATGTTCAGTTTTGAACTGTTCAGGAAACACATCGGGTAGCAACATGCCCACTATACTGAAAAGCCACGCCACTCCCGCGCCAATGCCTATGAGCGTAAACATATTTAGGTTCCATGTGATGATGCTACGGTAAGCCCGTTGGAAGAACATCCACGTGGCATAAAAGACTACGGGAATGGAAAGTATGAACTGTATCCAGTTCCAGTACTTTTGTTCCAAAACAGCGTATAATGGGTTATTCGGCATCATTTCACTCATGGCTATCAGGAAAATGGGCAGGGTGAAAGCAACTGCAACCCATAATTTCTTGAGCAATCTTTGATAGGTCTTTTCTTCAGCTGAAAGATTGGGTTTCATGGGAACCAAATCCATTCCGCATATCGGACAGCTGCCCGGTTCGTCCTTGATTACTTCGGGATGCATGGGGCAGGTCCATTGCCCATTGGAAGCATTTGATGATAAATTTTGTTCCTCCACCAAATCCATCCCGCAGACTGGGCAGTCGCCGGGTTTATTGTAGGTTTTGTCGCCCTCACAATGCATCGGGCAATAGAACGTTCCGCTTCCCTTGCCTTTTGGTTTTTGTTCTTTTTTCCTTTCAGGGGAATGATGTTCTCCAGGTGGATGTATACTGTACGAACCACCTTCCGCTACCAAGGCCTCCTGAAATCTTTCGATGGGAATATGGGAATCCATTTCAATGGTCGCTTCTGCTTTTTCCAAATCCACCGATACCTCATTTACCCCATCCACTCTGGCTAGTGTTTTCTCAACATGTGTTCTGCAGCCATTGCAGGTCATTCCATGTATCTGATAGGTGTGTTTCATTTTTTTGGCAGTTTAAGTTTCGTGTCATTTCCCAATTGCAAGTTATCAACATGGCCAGCCAATAAGTCGTCTTTCGTTTTAAAATGCATATGCATATTGGTGGTATGATGTGTGAACACTGCTTTATGATGCAATGAAAAGAAACCGATGACTTCGACCTCTCTATCCTTTATCGTTCCATTGAGTCCAGAATTCCTATGTTTTTCGTGGGTATGTGACGTATCCCCTTTGGGCCAATCAATAACATGCCAATCGAGTGAGGAAATCTCACCTTCAACAAGGAATGGAAAAGGTTTACCCATATCAAGTCCATTGTTCATAGCACTTACCTGAATGAACTCTTCCAAAGCAACTTTGGTCTTGACTGATACGGGAATAGTAATTTCAGTCCATACTGGTATTTGGGCATATACCAGTAAGGCTGCTTTTCGGTCAAAACTAGAATCGATAACAACTAAACTATCCTTCACCATCGAATTGTATGGCTTCCCATTCAAAATTTGTAGTTCTCCTTCCAAATTTTCGAAAGCGCCGAGCGCATAAAGATTGGACATAGAACTTAGGGTGTCTAATTTTACAGTAGCATCTAAATTTCCCGACATAATAGCTCGTAAGGCTCCAGAGTGTTTGACTTCATAATTCAAACTATGATTGCTTTCCTTACAACCGCAGATGTTTAATGCGATTAGGAATAAAGCTGCAATAGATAGAAGATTTAAACGCACACGATTCATCAACTGGTAAAATAACTAGTGGGTATGCCCATCTTTTTTATGTTCTTCATTCAACACATAGGCCATCCCACATTTTGGACAGTTTCCTTCCGTGTCACTACCACTTCCTTCACAATGCATCGGACAAATATAATCGGATGTATATTCCTTGTCCTGCTTCTCTGACATTTCTACCTCTTGGGTTGTGGTATCATTCTGTTCTTCTGTCTTGCCTTTACAGGATACCGAAAGAAATAATGTTCCTGCAAAAGCGATTACTACGAAAGTCTTGATTTTTGTGTTCATTTTAATACTCTTTAATTCATTAAATAATTTATGAGTGCCGACTGAACATAGTACAGTTGCACGGATTGAATTTGATTGATTTGAAATTTTAGTTGCAGTTCTTGAATGTCTAGCACATCGTTGAAATCTATGGTACCCGTTTCATAATTCTTCAACAGGATTTGCTCGGCATCTTTCGCCTGTTTCAGGTTCTTGGTCTGGGTGTCAAATGCGATACGAGCTTCATTGCGTTGTGCTATTGCTCTTGCAAAAGTGGTTTCCAAAACATTCAACCGTTCCTGTCTTTGGAAATTGATCTCTTGTTTGCGAAGCTCATTTTGTCTAGTTCTTGAATTGTATCGCTTATTGAAAATGGGAATAGAAAGTGAGACCATGGGCATTACGATATCCTTACCATTATCGCTGAAGTTCATGTCTGGCCTTTCCTCCACCGGAATATAATCCAAACCTATTCCGAGTGAGGGAGCACTTTCTTTTTGGTTCAATAACTCTGCCTGGGAAACAGACTCATACATTTTATCAAAGCGCAAAAGCTCGGGATTCAACTGAATGCTATCGGCAGTTATAGGATCGGTTTCAGGAATGAATAACGCTTCCACTACATTAACAGCCATGTCTATGTCACGATTCAAAAATCCATTAAAGCTTGCTTGCTCAGCCTTGAATTGTTGTTGCAATACTTCTCTTTGCTGCTGCAACTCATTCTTGCGTATCTGCAATCGTAAAACGTCTACCGCACTTGCCTTGCCAACTTCAATGGAGGTCAAAGCTAGTTCTTCATATGTATTCAGTAATTGAATATTCTCCTCCAAAATTCTTTGCTTGGCCTGCAAACCATAAAGCAAATAATAGGACTGTGCTACAGAAAGAGTCAGCTTACGTTTGGCAACCAGATAGTCCACATAATCGGTCTCGGCCATAGTAGTGGCATATTTTTCTCGTGTAGAAACTGTGCCAAACCATGGTAACATCTGTCTTGCTGAAAATCGTGCTTTTTGGGCACCCGTTCTGGTTTCAGGCTCACTTACAAAATAGCCTGCTCCGAATTCGGTATTGGGAATCCAGTTGGCCTCATTTACCTTTTCTTGAGCAATATTATAGCGCAACTCATAGGCTTGTATATTTGGGTTATTTGCATGTGCTTCCTGTATGAAGGACTGCAATTGTTGTGCATGGCCAAAAGCCGATACAAATAAAAGACCGATGGTCATTACATGGATAGTTTTCATCTGCTAAGCTTTTTAAGTTGAACTTCTTTTCGCCATCCAAATAGAACAGGCACTACAAAAAGCGTAATCAGTGCTATGAGCATTCCCCCAAACGATGGTATGGCCATAGGAATCATGATATCACTTCCCCGCCCTGTGGAAGTCAAAATTGGAAGTAAAGCCAATATGGTGGTCGCGGTGGTCATCAAACATGGACGTATACGCTTTTCACCCGCTTCGACCACAGAATCCCGAACTCCCTTCAAATCTACAGGAGCATTTCTTTCGAAAGTCTGAGTGAGGTAAGTGGCCATTACGACTCCATCATCTGTGGCAATTCCAAATAGCGCAATAAAACCAACCCACACAGCTACGCTCAG
>CAWUKP010000073.1:0-9614 GCA_963922975.1 uncultured Spongiivirga sp.
ATAATCTGGGGGAAAAACTGTCAATGTCCATTCCCGCTTTGAGGCCTGTTCGGATGTACTCCAGCCCATCAGCCAAGGTATAGGCCAACTCGATGTCGCAAGTAGCACCTGCTTCTTGCATGTGATAGCCCGAGATACTTATAGAGTTAAATCTCGGCATGTGCTGGCTGGTGTATTCAAAGATGTCTGCAATAATTTTGATAGAAGGCGTGGGCGGGTAGATGTACGTATTCCGAACCATGAATTCTTTCAAGATATCGTTCTGAATAGTACCAGCTAGTTGTTCTTTAGAAACACCTTGTTCTTCAGCAGCCACGATGTAAAAAGCCATGATGGGCAAAACAGCGCCATTCATCGTCATGGACACCGACATTTGATCGAGAGGAATTTGATCGAAAAGCACCTTCATATCTTCCACCGAATCTATGGCGACGCCCGCTTTACCGACATCACCAACCACGCGCTCATGATCGCTGTCGTATCCTCGATGTGTTGGAAGATCAAAGGCCACGGAGAGACCTTTTTGACCAGCGGCTAGATTTCGGCGGTAGAAGGCGTTTGATTCTTCCGCAGTAGAGAATCCAGCATACTGTCGAATGGTCCAAGGTCTTCTTACGTACATGGTGCTATACGGACCTCTTAAAAACGGTGGAAGTCCAGCCACATAGTGCGTATGAGTAAGCGAAGCATAGGCTTCGCTGGTATAAGTGTTTTGAACCGAAATCCCTTCTGCAGTGGCAAAAGTTTTAACTGGGGAAGGAGACTTTTTATCTTGTTTTTTAAGCTCTACATGCTGAATATCTTTGCGCATCTTTGGTCAGGCTTGCAATTCTTATCAAAGATACGATAAGGAGCGATTTTTAACGTGCCGGACTCTGGATTGTTTCCTTTTTAGGAGAAGATTCCTGGTATTTTTCTACAAGTTGCACGTAGGCGTCTGTTTTTCTGAGGTCTTCAAACCCTTCATTATTCTCGTAGTATTCCAAATAATTCCGATTGATTTCAAGATTCTTTTCCATAAACGAAAGTGTTTTCACATGGTCTTGAACATACAAGGCGCTGTGTAAAGCTTTGTAGAACCAAGTTCGATCATAGTCCTCTTTTAGCTTCACAGAACGATCCAGATAATCGAGTGCTTTTGCTGGATTTTCTTCCATGACTAACTGCCCAAGGTAGGTCAGGGATTCGTAGTCAGAAGGATTGATTTCAATAGACTGTTCGTAGGCAGCGATTGCCTCAGGTATTTTATTAAGATTGAAATAGTTGTCACCTAGGCTTCCCCAGGCATTGGCAAAATTCGGGGCGTTTTGTGTAGCCTTTTCTAAGGGTTCTTCGGCCGCTTCGTAGTTGCCTTTGTGCTGATAGCTAAGCCCCAGCTTGTAATGCGAATCTGCATCATTCGGTCGGTATTTCAAGGCATCTTTGAAACAGGCAATAGCCGCGTCAAAGTTCTTGAGGTCGTAATAGGCCACCCCTTTGTTGTAGTGGCCCAAATAGTTATCATGATTTCTGGCGATGGCTTTGTCATAATTGTTGATGGCCTCCTCGTAATTGTGCAATTCGTGATAGGCTTTACCCAGGTTGATGTAGGCGTCCCATTTTTCTGGATTCACCTGAACGGCGAATTCGGTAGCTTTGATGGCATCTTGGTATTTTCCTGATTTTAAGAGCGCAAGTCCTTTGTCGTAGTGCGAATTGTAATAATTGTCATTCAACTCTATTGATCTGTTAAGCGCAATGAGTGCATCCTCCAATTGACCTAACTTGAGATGCATATCACCTTTATTGTACCATGCGATGAATGAATTGTGATTCGCGTTGATGGCTTTATTGTAGAATTCCATGGCCGATTGATCGTTGCCGTTCTTATCGTGAATAACGCCAATATTATTATAAGCATTGGAGAAATCAGGATTGAGTTCTAAAGCAATTTCATAGAGTCTTTGAGCTTCCTTAAGACGACCATTATTTTGTTCCTCTAGACCTTGATCGTAATAATAATTTGGATCCTGACTTTCATGATCGACTGACTGACTCGCTGAAAGACTTGCCGTAGGATTCAGGCGTACAAGTTCGTCTAAGAGCGCATCATAAGCATCATCGTAATTCGCGACCTCGATGGTTTGAATGCCATAGCGACTTTCAATTTCTCGGTCAGATGAGGTGGACACCCAGAAGTGTTTTTCATTAAACTGCCCGAAGAGTTGCTGGAGAGAATCTAGGGTTTTGTTGACATAGGCATCATTTAGGCTAAAGCCCATGAACAGGAATTTGTGCTTTGACAACAACGAAGAGAACGCTCTTCGATTCAAGCTGTCAGGACCATACAATTCTTCATAATCTCCATTGAAAAGTATGCATCGATCTGGATTGAGATAGTCACCATGAATTTTGTACAGAAAGGTACTTCCACTTTCAAAGGCCCGTTCCAATTGGAATTCGTTGTCGTTGGCGAAATCAGTAATATAATCTGGCTTTTTTTGCTCTAATAGCCGATCGTAATTGGTGGTGATGATCTTTTTAGAGATGGCCCACAGTTTCTCGTGCCTGTGCAAATCGGCACTGTTTACTTTCACCTCATCAATGATATCATATAAAATTCTTTTGACGTCCTTCTTTGCATCTTCACCAGCATTTTCCAGAAACGACAAGTGTTGCTCTAGAGGAACTTCGTAGTTATTATTCTCTAATTTTTCGAGCATCCACTGAATAGGAAGGCGATTGGCGGAAGGATAGTTTCTAAGCTGAAGCTGTTCACAGATTTGTTGGATAAGTCCTTTCCAGTTGGGCAGCCCGTGTTTCATTGAAAAACCAGCACCTACAAAAATGATTAGGCTGTCGTTCTTTATGGCTTCGGCAAGGGCGTCTTTCGTCTTGATATCAATCATAATTGAAAATTATGAAAACCGAGAGCGCACGTAAAGGGTGAATTTACCCGAATCGCAATTTTAGAATTCTCCAGCGAGTCTTTCCTGCTCTAGGGCTTCACTAAGCCTTTTTGGAAGTATGGGTTGGATGGTTGTTTTGACCTTTCGTACCTTCAAGAATGGAGATTTATGAAGTTCATCTTTCATACGATCCTCTGGATTTGGATATTTATTGGTGCCAATGAGCACCTCCTGACCTTCGTCAAAAAGTGCTTGTTCTTTGGCGGCACTTTCTTTGATCTTGCGCTGAATAGTTCCCTCTTGCAATTGCTTCAAGAAGCCACCATTTTTTTCAATATCCTTAAACAGGCTTAGGGCTTTTTCGGCGAGTTGCTCGGTCAAAAATTCAATATAATAAGCACCTTCTGATGCATCTTCCACTTTGTCGAAATAACTTTCACTTTTCAGCAATAACAATTGATTTCTAGCAATTCGTCTTCCAAAATCATTGCTTTCATGGTAGCTATGGTCGTAAGGCGCTGGGCAAACGGAATCGGCCCCGCCTAATACGGCACTCATGTTTTCTGTGGTCGTGCGCAGCAAGTTGGTATTGTAATCGTAAAGGGTCTTATTTCTAAGGGTAGAAGTTGCCGTAATATGACAATGTGAGGGTACTCCGAACTCGGGGGCAATACTTTCCCAAAGCCATCTCAAAGCCCGTAATTTGGCAATCTCAAAGAAGTAGTTGGTTCCTACAGCTACATTGAAGGTCACTTGATTTTGATAACCTTCGTGTACATATTCGGTGGCATGGGCAAGGGCGTATGCCAATTGTTGCACCATATTGGCCCCAGCGTTTTGATAGGTGGTTATGTCTACAGCAACTAAAGAATCAATAGCAGCATTCTGGGAAATTAGTTGCATATCTGCCGCCTGACTTGTTCTCCAAGTTCCAGTGCGCACCAATTGACCAATAGGGTCGAGGTGGTAAAAAAGACGTAATTTTTTTGATGAAGCAATGGCCGCCAACGTTTTTAATAACTCAGGAGTGTAGTTGAGGTTTTCTAGGTGAATGGAAATACCTTCGAACTCTTGCAAAAGTGTCGTTACATCAAATTCATCCGAAGAAATCTGAAACCAAAGGCTGTCCGCTCCTTTTTTGAGGGCTTCGTTTGTCAAGTTAACAGTATCATTCAAATGGATGGCCTCCAATTTTTCGCAAATATGCCAACCTTCGTTGCTAGTCAGGTGTTTTGGTTGAATCTCTTGATCAGGATGGTAGAAGGGCCGTACATCGATCCCTTCGAGTGACTGCCATACCAGTGCCTCATTGTAATCAGCACCTTTGAGGTCTACCTGAATTTTTTGCTTCCATTGCTTCGCTGAAACGGTATCAAATTCCTGAAAGAGATCACTCATGGCTTTTGTGTTTTAAGACTATCTTCGAATTCTACAATGAATATTTCCTCACCTTCTTTTTTCATCTTGTATCGTTCGCGCGCAAACTTTTCCAACTCTTCAGGATTCTGTAATTGGTCGATCAATGCTTTGTCTTTGGCAATTTCGGCTTCAAGCTGCTCTTTCTGAATCTTTAATTTCTTGATTTCCTTATCCAGTTCTCGATGGGTCATGAAGGAATTGGTGTCTAGGAAGAGCATCCAGATCAAAAAACCGGTTAGGATCAGCACATAGACATTGCTGGCTATGGAGAACCATTTTTTTTGTTTCAGTCTATTGAACTTTTCTTTCATGTTGCTGTAAACGCTCGTTGATAATAGTTCTAACTATATCGATGGCCACTGTATTGTACTTATTGTTGGGAATGATCAAATCCGCATGCGTTTTTGTAGGTTCAATGAACTGTTCGTGCATGGGTTTTAGGGTGTTTTGGTAACGATTCAGTACTTCATCTAAGTCGCGACCACGTTCACTAATGTCACGCTTCAATCGACGTATCAGTCGTTCATCGCTATCGGCATGTACATAAATTTTGATATCGAACATATCCCGAATGTTTGGATTGGTGAAGATCAAAATTCCTTCAACAATCATCACCTTACGCGGATGTGTCAAAATCGTATCCTTAGTACGATTGTGTTGCACGAAGGAATAAATAGGTTGAGGGATCGCCTCACCTGCTTTGAGCATCTGCAAATGCTGACATAGCAAGTCGAAATCAATCGCTCTCGGATGGTCAAAATTGATATTAACCCGCTCTTCATAGGATAAATGAGAGGTGTCGTTGTAATAAGAATCTTGGGAAATGACTCCTACTTCTTCTTCAGGAAGTTCATTGACAATCTGTTGCACTACGGTTGTTTTACCGCATCCTGTACCGCCAGCAATTCCAATGATAAGCATGAAAATTAAATTTATTCAAAGGTACGATTCTGTGCGTTATTGGGGAAGATAAATCACGCCTGTGCACGAATCTTTTGCAGCTCCTGTTACCGAGGCCAAGCAATTGCTCATCCCTTCGTTTCGCAAAACACCAAGCAGCCCGAAAATGATGGCTTCTTTAAAATCTATCAATGCTTTATCGGGTATGGTTATTTTAAAGTCACTCCCAAGATATTCTTTGAGCACTTCCATGAAAAAGTGATTCTTAGCGCCACCTCCCGTGATCAGCACAGATGCACCTTCATTTTGTGCTTCCTTCAGTGTATTTGCAATCTGAAAACAATTATGGTGAATTACGGTATGCAGTTTATCCGCCAGCTCCGCTTGCGTTGTATCTAAAAGCGGAACCACTTTTTCCGAAAACCACTCATAGCCAGTAGATTTTGGTGGTGTTTGCTGGTAGTAGTCTAATGCATTCAATAAATCGAATAACAACGGCAATTGCTGTCCTGTACTGGCCAAAGCCCCGTTATGGTCGTGATCTTTTCCAATTTGCTGCATGAGATAATTCAAGGGCATATTTCCTAAACCAATGTCAAAGGCTATTCTTTTGCCATTTTCCTCGAAGGAAACATTGCAAATTCCTCCAATATTAATGCAGAAATCATAGTGATTGAACAACAGAGCATCTCCCATGGGCACCAAAGGAGCGCCTTGTCCGCCAAGGGCCATATCTCCTGTTCGAAAATCACAAACGGTACGTATTCCCGAAGCGTTTGCCAGATGTTGACCAGAGCCTATTTGATAGGTGAGCCCTTTTTGGGGTTGGTGGTGAATGGTGTGCCCGTGTGAAGCAATTATATCTGGTTGTAAGAAGACTTCTTGGGTGAAATTCTTGCAGTGTTCTCCTAGCCACGTACCGTAAGTATTGTTTAGATGTAGCAGGTCTGCCGAAGGTAAGTGGATCGCATTTTGTAGCACTTTTTTGAAATCTTCTGGATAGGTCACTGACTTATGCTTAAGGAGTTCAAAACTCCAGGAATTGTCAAAAGTGAACTCGCAGTAGGCCATATCAAGCCCATCCAGCGAAGTACCAGACATCAATGATAATACTTGGTAGGAGGAGAGGGCCATGTTTAAGGTTGAATTGCTTGAACTTGTGCTTCGGTGATCATAACGTCATGATTGTTTTCCCAGGTGTTGAGAATGTAATTCATGACATCCGCTACCTCTTGGTCGGTGAGGCCTTGAGCGGCCATCACTCCATTGTACGTATTCCCATTCACAACAATTTCGCCTTGCTGCCCGTATTTGATACCATGAATACTTGCTTCTATGTTTTCGAAAAGATAATCGGCATGAGCAAGTGGGGGAAAGGCGCCTTCCACGCCCAAACCGTCAGGACGGTGACAGGTGGCACACAAATCTTCATAGACTACTTGCCCGCGAAGGATGCTTTGTTGAAATTCAGGACTTTTTTCTTTCTCTGCACATGACGATAGCAGTACCAGAAACACAAGGAAGGGAATGCATTTGTTCATGGAAGCAATTTAAGGATTCCTTTTCCTTCCACAGCAACATAGATGAATCCGTCAGGTCCTTGACGCACGTTTCGAACCCTTCCAATGCCTTCCAACAGTTTTTCTCGTTGCACTACTTTCTCATTGTCAATGACCAATCGTTCTAAATACTGAAAAACCAAACTACCTACCAGTAAATTATCTTTCCATTGCGAATAGGTGTCGCTCGAGACAAAGGTCATTCCGCTTGGAGCAATCGAAGGTACCCAGTAGTGCAAAGGTTCCTCCATACCTGGACGTGAAGTCTCATCCGTAATCTTCGAGCCACTGTAATTAATGCCATAGGTGATCACTGGCCAGCCGTAGTTTTTTCCTTTTTTAATGATGTTGATTTCATCTCCACCTCGTGGGCCATGCTCGTGGGTCCAGATTTCTCCAGTTTTGGGGTGAAGTGTCATCCCTTGAGGATTGCGATGCCCATAGGAGTAGATGGCTTCCTTTGCATTTGCCTGTCCTACAAAAGGGTTGTCTTCAGGAATACGCCCGTCGTCATGGATGCGATATACTTTTCCGCAGTCTCGCGTAATATCCTGCGGATTTTGGTCTCGATTGCCGCGGTCTCCGATAGTGAAATAGAGAAATCCTTCGTTGTCAAATTCTAATCGACAACCGAAATGCTGTCCTCGTGAGGTGTTTGGTGACGCTTTGTAAAGCGTTTCGACCTCGGTTAGGGTATTTCCAGAGAGTTTTGCGCGAATGATGGCCGTATTGCCGCCAGTGCCACCACCTTCAGAAGAAGCATGAGAAAGGTACAACCAGCCGTTTTCTGCATAGTTGGGATGTAATTCGACATCCAATAATCCACCCTGACCACGCACGTAGATTTCAGGAAGCCCTTTAATGTCTGTTTTTTGTCCATTATGGAAATGAATCAGCTGTCCTGATTTTTCTGTGATGAGCATACTGCCGTCAGGAAGAAAGGCCATACCCCAAGGAATATCGAGGTCTGGTACTACGATTTCATAAGTTATTTCAGTATCGATTTCAGAAAGGGCGATCGTTTCGGTGTTTGGTGCGTTTTTACAAGCTTGAATCACGCTCGATATTACCAATATAATAAGGAAGACAGGTCTATTCATGACAATTTCATTTCTACGGGGAAAATACAAATTAAAAGGCTTTTTAAGTTGTGGAAAACCTATATATTTGCAAACCTTTTTTCGGGGTGTAGCGTAGCCCGGTCATCGCGCCTGCTTTGGGAGCAGGAGGTCGCAGGTTCGAATCCTGCCACCCCGACAAATCAAGGAAATGGAGGTATTGATTTGTGATTCTAAACAAAGGATCATAATCATAATCTTGCCACCCCTACAAAATGCTAACCGTTTGGGTTGGCGAAACTGTAAATCGTTTTATATTTGCAGAAACATTGGGTCGCGTAGCTCAGCTGGATAGAGCATCTGCCTTCTAAGCAGACGGTCACAGGTTCGAATCCTGTCGCGATCACGAATAAATCGAACCATAAGAAAAAACGCCAAGCTCGCTTGAGCGTTTTTTTGTTGGTGAGATTTTCAGCGCGTAGCGCTAAGGAACTCCAATCCTGTTTTCCTCAGCCGATTTGAACATGAGTAATTGAGCTTGCTTGAGCGTTTTTTTGTTGGTGAGATTTTCACAATGGAGTAGAAGATCGATTGGCTTTTCGTTGCCCAGAAGAGAAGCGATAAGTCAAATAGAAGAAGCTCAGAACTGTCATTTTAGGTGTTAATCATTCTGTGCTAAGGAGATGTTTAGGTAATCAAAAATGCTTCATTTTACGGGTATACCGCAAGGATAATAAGGGCATTCGAGACGCACGGATACGGATGGTAGTTTGAACTTCATCGACGAACGGATACCGAATGTCGCTTTATCGACGATATATGCACTTTATCGATAAAAAAAGGGCTTTTCACACTGATTTACAGAAAAATGACAATATTTGACCGTATGAAAATTATTTGCCCAAACCTAAAAGAATTGAGTATAGAGTAGATCTGTAATTCCCCCATACAGGATTGTGCTTTCGTATGCTGTCGAAAAAAAAGTTTGTTTTTTTCGGAGAAAAGGATATATTTGGTTTCTATTAACCTAATAACCTAGAAAGCATGAACCTTAAAAAACTACTCTTCGGGGCTGTAATTTTCTTGTTTACATTTAATCTAATGGTGTCGTGTACGAACGATAGTTCGGACATTGCTGAACAAGAAGAATTGTATGGAGCCGATAAATCAAAACTCACAAGGACTAGTCCAGAATAAAAGGACTTATACTCTACGAATAGTATTTATCATTATAGGTGCTGTGGTGGGAACCACTGCACCTTTTTTGCATATGCTAATTCCCTCATCATCTGATGAACTCGTTCAACTTCAGGAGAAATTCTACTCTCAAAAGGAATTAAGAAATGAGTATAGGCAAGAGATGCTTGCTCAACTACCAAATATTAAAGAAGGGCATGTCATTAGTACGAAAGACGTAGCTTTGTTTGAAAAGTATGTTAATCAGGAAAAAATCACCGGAGAAACATATGCACAAATAAGTGCAATAGAGTCAGGTAGTGAGATTATGGGATTCCCTGACTTACAATGGTTCTTATATGCAATCGGTATTCCATTATCCTTATTTTTTGCTTCACTTCTTTTGGCTCATTTTAGTTCTTACATTAGAGACGAGAAAGTATCGGGATTACGTAAGCTTAAATTAAGTATGCGTATCGCGAGTATAGCATTTCTGTTTACATCTGTATATTTTATTTTGTGGACTGTTTGGCCTGCTCCCGACTTCAGTCCAGTTGCCTATTACCTATCCATTATCGCGGTGAGTGCAATCATCACCTACGCAGCCATGCATT
>CAWUKP010000074.1:0-9532 GCA_963922975.1 uncultured Spongiivirga sp.
CGGTGGCTACGATCTGATCAGGGCTGAAAATCGGAATGCCGCGCTCTTCTAACTCGTTGAAAGCGTGCGGACTGGTTACTTCATGAATCAGGTGCTTGTCGATATACAGCGCTTGTGGACCATTTTCAATGGATTTCACCACATGGCTGTCCCAAACTTTATCAAAAAGTGTCTTTCCCATTAAGCAACGATCTGGTTGTAAATATTGGTTTTTTTCACAATCTGGTGAATGTCTTCGTCAACGACTTCTTTTTTGCGATCAGCAAAATTCAAGAATTCTTTATAAACCTCATCTAGTTGCAATTTAGTCAACTCATAACCCACGTTTTTGGCGCGATAGGCGAGGGCAGCTCGTCCGCTTCTGGCGGTAAGCACAATGGCAGACTCTGAAACGCCTACATCATTCGGATCGATAATTTCATAGGTCTCCCGATTTTTGATCACACCGTCTTGGTGAATACCCGAGCTGTGTGCGAAGGCGTTTGATCCAACGATAGCCTTGTTCGGCTGTACTGGCATGCCCATTTTATCTGAAACCATTTGACTGGTATCGTACAGTAATTTCGAATTGATACTGGTGTCCAGATTTAAATCTGGGTGCTGACGCAGAATCATGACTACTTCTTCCAATGAAGTGTTCCCAGCGCGTTCTCCGATACCGTTGATGGTACATTCAATCTGACGTGCGCCGTTAATTACCCCAGAAACAGAGTTGGCAGTGGCCAACCCCAAATCATTGTGGCAGTGGCAAGAAAGAATAGCCTTGTCAATCCCACGCACATTCTCTCTGAGGAACTTCATTTTTGCGCCGTATTCTTCTGGCAGGCAATAACCCGTTGTGTCTGGAATATTTAAAACGGTGGCACCCGCTTTGATCACTTCTTCACACACCTTAGCTAAGAATTCATTATCCGTTCTTCCAGCATCTTCTGCATAGAACTCAACGTCTTCAACGAATGATTTGGCGTATTTGACTGCGGCCACTGCGCGTTCAATGATTTCTTCTCTGGTGGCGTTGAATTTGTATTTGATGTGTGAGTCGGAGGTGCCAATTCCAGTGTGAATTCTCGGTTTTTTGGCGTGCTTCAGCGCTTCTGCAGCCACCTCAATGTCTTTCTTTACGGCTCGCGTTAAGCCGCATACAGTGGCGTTTTCAACCACCTTGGCTATTTCTGACACCGATATGAAATCGCCAGGACTAGATATTGGAAAACCAGCTTCGATGATGTCAACGCCTAGTTCATCCAGACGCCTTGCAATGATTAATTTTTGCTCGGTATTGAGTTTGCAACCGGGCACCTGTTCTCCATCTCTCAAAGTGGTGTCAAAAATGTATACTTTGTCTTTGTTCATAGGCTTTGCACTTCTTTTTTTATTGTATTCTATTACGAATTTATATTTTGGTGGTTTCTAAGCGTTTAGAGCCTGTTTTTTGATTACGATACTGAAGCGTATCTATGGAGGTATAAACATTTGAAAATCAATATTTTAAATACGATATTCCTACAATGACTAACGGTCAAAAAGATAGTTTGTTTGTTTTGGTGAAGTCTCTCTCGAAATCAGAGAAGCGGCAGTTCAAATTATATGTAGGTCGTTTGGGAGTCAATGCTGAATCTAAATTCTTAATGCTGTTTAATTTGCTAGACAAGATGAAGGAGTACGATGAAGCCTTCATCCTAACAAAAGGCTTCGTTAAAAAACAGCAAATCTCAAATTTAAAGGCCCATTTGTACAAACAAATATTAATAAGTCTACGCTTGAATCCGGCGCATCAGAACATTCGACTTCAAATTCGAGAACAATTGGATTTTGCCACCATTCTCTATCACAAGGGGCTGTATAAGCAGAGCTTAAAGATTTTGGACAAGGCCAAAAACATGGCACTGGATAATGACGAAAATAACCTCGCCTACGAAATTGTAGAGCTCGAAAAGGTGATCGAAACCCAATACATTACCCGAAGTATCAGCAACCGCGCAGATGATCTTGCGCTGCAAACTAAAGACTTGAGCCAGAAAAATTTGTTGGTGAGTAAACTCTCCAATCTCTCCTTGCAGCTGTATGGAATCTTACTGAAATCGGGTTATGTCAGAAATAATGAAGAATACGAAGCGATCAAAAACTACTTTCATGATCGGTTGCCTAAGTACGATTCGGATGCCCTTGGTTTTCGGGAGAAGTTGTGGCTGTACAAAGCCTATTTGTGGTATAGCTTTCTAACTCAAGACTTTTTGGCTTGCTTCAAGTATGCCAATAAATATGTGGAGTTGTTCTATGAGCATCCTTCGCAGATTGTGCTGAATCCCGTTTTTTTCCTCAAAGGGAATAACTACCTCCTAGAAGCCTTATACCTCTTAAAACACCGCACCAAGTTCCACGAAATGTTACAACGCTTGGAGCAGACCATTTCGGAAGACAGTTTCCCACAAAATGACAATGTGGATTCGCTGGCGTTTCTTTATCTCAACAACAATCGACTCAATTTGCACTTTTTGGAAGGAAGTTTTGAGGAAGGCGAACGTTGGGTTGCCCCAATTCTAGAAGGTCTGCAAACCTTCAAGAACCAAATTGATCCGCATCACGTGATGGTGTTCTATTACAAGATCGCCTGTTTGTATTTTGGCATGGGGCAGAATAAGAAGTGCATCGAATACCTGTCGAAGATTATTGAAAACCGAAACCTAAAGATGCGCGAAGATTTGATGTGCTTTGCGCGTGTGCTGAGCTTAGTAGCGCACTACGAAGCGGGCATGGACTATCATTTGGAAGTACAGTTAAAAAGCACCTACAAATTTCTCTTGAAGATGAACGACCTGCATCAGGTACAGAAAGAAATGATCAAGTTCTTGAGAAATCTAGGTGATATTTATCCGCATGAATTGAAGGGAGAGTTCGTGAAACTGCATAGCGAATTGCTCAAATATGAAGAGCACCCTTACGAGCGTCGGGCCTTTTTATATCTCGATATCATTTCGTGGTTGGAAAGCAAAATAGAAAACCGTCCTGTGGGCGATATCATCCGTGAAAAAGCACAGCGTTTGATCCGTTAATTGGTGATGCCTGGCGTTTGCGAATTGAAATTGTACTGCTGTTGCAAGGAATTAGTGAGGCTGTCAAAATCTTCACGCTGCAGCATCTTCCGTATCTGTTCACCATCAAAATTACCTTTCAAGTAGAGAACTGAACAATCTTTCCCATCATTGGTGTACCCAATCACTTCTCTGATCACCGGCCCTTTTTCCTTTACCGCATACACCGTTCTCGATAAAGAGTCGTTTTTCCGATACGCCTCTATAAAACCATTGTTAAAAATGGCGTTCACTTCACTATTCAATTGTTGAAACCTTGCTTGAGAATTTTGCTCCAGTCTGATGTAACGCAAATCGCTTACCGAATTCATCAAACCATTCATTTCTGGTGAAAGTCCACTGAGCGCTGCAAACATGAATTGCGGAACGCGGAAGGCGGTTACTCCCGGATCATTCTTATGTTGCTCATAAAAAGAATTGAGGGCATTATAGCTTCCGCAGGAAACCAAAGCGATGATCGATAAAAACAAAAGGGTACGTTTCATAGTATTGGTAAAATTTAAAGGTAGCAAACTATTCGCAGGCCTGCCAAATCGAATCTTTGGGTGTTGGGGCAGTGAACTTCATGGGTTCTTTTTTTACAGGATGCACAAACTGCAACTGTCGTGCGTGCAGGTGAATACTACCATTGGGATTGCTTCGATCAAAGCCGTATTTGAGATCGCCCTTAATTGGAGCGCCAATAGCAGCAAGCTGACTTCGAATTTGATGGTGCCTTCCTGTTTCTAAGTTTATTTCTAACAAATAATAGTTGTTCAGTTTTCGGATCAGTTCATAATGCAGAATGGCCTTCTTGCTATCCGTTACTTCTTTAGTATGTGCATACGATTTGTTCTGCTTCGGATTGCGCTTCAACCAATGAATGAGCGTTCCTTTTGGCGTTGACGGTTGTTCTTTTACGACGGCCCAATACGTTTTTCGAGTTTGTTTTTCCGCGAAGAGTTTATTGAGCCTGCTCAAGGCTTTCGAGGTGCGGGCGAAAACGACAATTCCTGTGGTAGGCCGATCTAAGCGGTGTACAACGCCTAAGAAAACGGCACCAGGCTTTTGATATTTCTCTTTAATGTAGGCTTTAACAATTTCGCTGAGTGGCGCATCACCTGTTTTATCACCTTGCACCAAATCGCCTGCTCGTTTATTGACGACAATCATATGATTGTCCTCGTACAAGACCTGCAAATTTTCAACTGTGCTCAGCAGCTTCACCCAACTCAATGCTTAGTACATCTCACTCTCGTTCGGGAAGTCCTGAGATTTTACATCACCTACGTACTGACTGATAGCAGTAGTCATCTCTTCATAAAGATTCATATAGCGACGTAAAAAGCGCGGATTGAATTCGTGCGTCATACCTAACAGATCATGCAGCACCAAAACTTGTCCGTCTACGCCATTACCCGCACCGATACCGATCACTGGAATGGAAACACTGGCGGCTACTTCTTTCGCGAGAGATGCTGGAATCTTTTCTAAAACAATGCCAAAACAACCTGCTTTTTCAAGCATTTTGGCATCTTCTTTCAATTGTGTGGCTTCACCTTCTTCCTTCGCTCGAACCGTATAAGTGCCAAACTTATAAATGGATTGCGGGGTGAGTCCTAAATGCCCCATGACTGGAATTCCGGCATGTAAGATACGTTTGATAGATTCCTTGATTTCCTTGCCGCCTTCTAATTTTACAGCATGCGCTCCGCTTTCTTTCATGATGCGAATGGCCGAACGCAGAGCTTCTTTCGGATCTGATTGGTAACTTCCGAAGGGTAGATCTACCACCACCAGCGCACGCTGAATAGCTCGAACTACGGAGGAAGCATGGTAAATCATTTGATCCAAGGTGATGGGAAGTGTTGTCTCATGACCCGCCATCACATTACTGGCTGAGTCGCCCACAAGGATGACATCGATACCAGAGCCATCTACGATTTTTGCCATGGTGAAATCATAGGCGGTGAGCATCGATATCTTTTCACCGTTCTTTTTCATCTCCACCAGCGATTTGGTGGTTACGCGTTTGTACTCCTTTTTTGCGGTCGACATACGGAATTAGGTTTGCCGGTAAAAGTACGCTTTATTGTTAAATTTTTGTTGAAGTGCCTGCCAAATGGTTGCTAAGAAACTACCTTGACGTCAAACCTAATCCAATCCTATGAAAAAAATCTATTTCGGAATGCTGGCCATCTTCTTGGGATGTTTGCCACTTCAAGCACAGCAAGATACTTCTGTAGCCGAAGTAAAAAAGGCCATTGAAACCTTCTTCGAAGGCTTTCACAAGGGCGATACAGTGCTCATGAAATCTACCATGCACAAAGACTTGACACTACAAACCATCTATAGGACCAAAGAAGGTAAAGATGTTTTAAATAAAGGAGATGCAGCTAAGTTTGTGAACGCTATCGGGACGAGGCTGGATTCACAAAAATGGCTAGAAAAACTGCTCGATATTGAAGTGCAAGTAGATGCCAACATGGCTCATGCGTGGACGCCTTACGAATTTTATTTGAATGACACCTTCAGTCATTGTGGGGTGAATTCGTTCCAACTCATGAATGACAGCGGCGTTTGGAAGATCATTTATTTGGTAGACACCCGCCGACGCGCAGGATGTAGGGAATAAGCCCCTTTTTAACGAGAAGAGGGTGCGCTTTTTTCGCAATTGGTTTATTTTTAGCCTAATTCGCGGGCAATCACAAGAATGCGCGCTTGTTTGCTATGGGATTCAAAAGTTACATCTGTATGTTCGTAAGCCTCTTCGGAATGGGGCCTGCACTTCATGCGCAAACTACCCAAAAGCAGTTTCAAAGTGATCCCAACAAGAATGAAGTCAATGTGCAACTTTTAGGCGCCTCAGTAGACATTCGATTCTTGGACCCTTTTCAACTTTCAAAGTCATCGATGCCAGGACGTCGAGTACAATCGTTGTTCTCCTTTGTCAGAGACGAAAGAAAACCTGTACTACTCGGAAAGAAGAAGAAAGTGAAACCACGACACGTTCAGTATCAGTGGTTGGACGCTCAATCACCAGTGTCCCAACACTATATAGTGACGGATTACGATTTTGAGAATGAACTCATTCGGCCTATTGAAAAGGAGTTGGGTGTAGACAGTGTCTTTCATGCCAAAGGAACTCGAACCTACGACAAGTTCAAGAAGTGGGTGGGACGTAATTATGCCATGCACGCCTACACCAAACAGACGGCGGAGGCCTATTCTCTGACCATTCAAGAAGAAAACTTTGCGCTTTTCAACACTCTCAACGAACAGTTTAAAAAAGATGTCTTTGCATTGGGGCGCGATATCACGCCAGAAGGCTTTATTTATCGCTACGGAACACACTGGGTGAGTGGGGTTACGTATGGCGGAAGGTATTTAGTGCGTAACGCCATTAGCAAGGAGACCTTCGTGAATTCTCCTTACGATGCCGAAAGTTTCAAGGCTAAGTTGCAGCAAGAGTTGATTCCGCATAATAAAGGACAATCTACCGATATTGCCATCGGCAATCCAGCCAAGTATACGATCGGAGGTTTAGAGAATTCCAACGATCCTGCCCAATGGGTTACCACCGTTCAGAATAATCCGCAACCTGTGAAAGTTGGGCTGAAGCGCATTAGCTCCTTATTGAATTCCAGAATTTTCCCAGACGATTCCTTACTAGTTGGCAAACAATATCTCTTGGACTCCATTATCGACCAAATGGAACGCACGTCTAAAAAGCGTATCAGCACCGAAAAAAAGCATGGTTTCTATCAAAAAGAAAATCTACTCTTCCGAGGCAGAGTAAGTACTGTTGAGAAGCTCATCGCAGGGAATTCGCAAGATAAAGACGGTGATTATACAGGTTTTTTGGTCATGGGTTTCTTGGGCGGCGACGAAACCATGTTGGAAATGCAGCCCTTATTCGAATACGGCGATATCAATACAGCTACCCTAATCACCGACGAGGTCATTGATGTCAATAAGATTGTAGAAGTAGAGATCGCCCCAGAAGACTTGGAGAAGGGCTATGTAAGTGTTTGGGATGATGCTAAAAAACTGGTGCGCAGTAAAGAGCGCAAAACATTGCGCTATTCAGGTACTGCGGATGCCAAAGTGAAACTGAAAGACGCCATAGGCACCACCATTTCTAAGGAGATTTTATTGACTACCGTCGATCAAGATGTGTACAAAATCAACTTTTCAATTGGCCAGGTGTTAGAGCGAGACCTGATCGATAATAGTGCCTTTCGCTTTGGTGATGTAATGGATTCACAGCTATTGACGGCTGCCGCTAGCGGGAAAGTGGATAAACTCAAACAGCTATACGCTGCTGGGGGTAATCGGTATGCGCGTGGTGTGCTCAAAGCTGCCATCGAAGCTCATCAATCCGTAAAGGTCGTGAATGCCATTACAGATTTAGGGGTGAAACCTACCGACCAAGACCTAGAGATAGTATTTGTGCCCGATCATTTTAATCCAATGATCGCGTTGTCACTGCTGGAAAGAGGTGCCAAGCCAAAGAATAATATGATTTTTAAAGCGGTTGCCTACAATGCTCCTGAAGTGGTCTATGCCTTGTTGCGCGAAGGTGCCCGTCCTACCAACAACGACCTCACCTTTGCGGTGAAGGGCAAGCGGTATGCCATTGTCAAAGCCTTGATGAACGAGGTTGATTTTGAAAACTTTGTAGCTGGCGTGCCAGAATTGAAACTAGCCATTGAAAATGAGGACGCAGAAATGGCGCGTCGATTTATCAACTTGGGCGCACGCGCAGATGCCGAAACCTTTAGCAAAGCTGCGCAAAATGAGAAACGAGACCTCTTGGAAGTTGTCATTCCTGTGACCGACCCAGATAATGAAGTGATGGAGACCGTGGCGATGATGGACGATACGCAACTCTTTGAGGAGTTTGTAGACAAAGGGGTGGTCTTGACAGATAATAAAGCCGTTGCTGCTGCGATTGATAACAACAATACCGAAATTCTTGACTTGGCGCTAAAGAATAACGCAGACGCCACAGAGGCTTTAGAGTATGCCGTGGAGAAAGACAATAAAGAAGCCATTGAGGTAAGTCTTAAAAATGAAGCCCGTCCTGAAGCGGCGTTCGTATATGCCGCTAAGAAAAATGATCTGAAGCTTTTTGAAGAAGCCTTAGTGACCTACAAAGGCGATCCCAATAAGGCACTTTCGGAAGCCGTCAAGCAAAATCAGTTGCGCTTGGCACAAACGGCCATCAAGTTTGGAGAGGGTATGAATACCTCTGATCAATTGGTGACGGCTGTGGAGAATATCAATCTGGATATGGTAAAGCTTCTAGTAGAAAACGAGGCCGATCCTACGCTTGCTGTCGCCGAAGCCGTCGCGGTTGAAAGTTTACCTATTACAGAATATTTACTCGAGAAAGGTGCCATTGCCGCGAATCCAGAAATCATTCAAAAGGCGGTACAACAGAACAATGTAGAAATGACCAAGGTTTTGATCGAAAAAGGGCAAGCGAATCCCGATGACGCCGTATTGGCCGCTACAGAAGAAAGCAATCCTGAGATGATGGCCACCTTATTAAAATACGACGCCAATCCGCAGTTAGGCATTAAAAGAGCCATTCAAAAAGCCGATACAAAGATTGCGCTCATGTTACTGGATAAAGGCGCCAGTACAGCTGGATTGATGCGCGATGCTGCAGCCACCGGAAATGTAACCATCGTAAAAAAGCTCATCGAAAAAGGGGAGAATCCCGCGGATGGACTTTCAGTAGCCTTGAAAAACAATCATGTGGAAGTGGTGAAGGCCCTTATCGATGGCGGTATTGACGTCAGCTCCACCACCTATCTTTTCAATGCCATTCGCGAAGATCAACCAAAAGTGGCGAAAACCTTGTTTGAAAGCGGGGCAGACGTCAGTTATATTTTCAATGATCAAGGGAATTATCTGCACTTCATTTGTGATCAAGCCGATAAAACTGAAATGATCGAAACCTTCTTAACCTTCGGACTTGATGTGAATCATCAAAACAAAGATGGCAATACACCTTTGCATCTAGCAGTTCGAATGGGCGATGTCAATCTTGGCATGGTCAAAGCCTTGGTCAAAGCGGGCGCTAATATCAACCTCCTGAACACTGATGGTAAAACGCCATTGAAAATGGCCAAAGGCCGTGCTGTCAAAGACTTCTTGCTGCAACAAGGTGCCAATAGATAATTAAAAATCTGACAGCTTGTCACCTTTCCCATGCTGGCACAAATGTTGTCATTCTTCTAGCAACTTTTGAATTTTTTTGACAACGATATAATACACATCAAATGAGCAAAATTATTGGTATTGATTTAGGAACAACCAACTCGTGTGTTTCCGTAATGGAAGGTAACGAGCCAGTTGTGATCACAAACTCAGAGGGAAAGAGAACCACTCCTTCCGTCATTGCTTTTGTAGAAGGTGGCGAGATCAAGGTGGGCGATCCTGCCAAGCGT
>CAWUKP010000075.1:0-9510 GCA_963922975.1 uncultured Spongiivirga sp.
GCCAGTGCTCTCCTTCAGCGGTAAGGATGCCCTCCCCAATGTACTTGGCCAGTTCTTGTGTTTGTAGTTTTGATTTAGAGAAAGACTTATGCTGCTTTTGCAATACTTGCTGCACCACAATAGGGTCTCTGGAAAAAATAAGCTTTCCAGCACCCAGTGTGGGGATGGCAAAGGTATCGCCATATTTTTCGAAGTTAAGTCTGTGAAAAGGCAGAGGATTCTTCAGGATTCGACCGCTGTTCCGGAGAACGCTCCAACGGGAGGCGTGGTGTAGGGTTTTCATCAGAAAAGACCGCCTTGCGACCCTTTGATTCTACCCAAATGTGCGTATGCCAGCTCAGTGACCTCTCTACCTCTAGGTGTGCGAACAATAAAGCCCTGCTGAATTAGAAAAGGCTCGTAGACTTCTTCAATGGTTTCTCCGCTTTCGGATACAGCGGTAGCCAAGGTGGTGATTCCGACGGGCCCTCCTTTGAATTTGTCTATGATGGTCGACAGGATTTTATTATCCATTTCATCCAAACCATGAGCATCTACATTTAAAGCCTCCAATCCAAATCTAGCAATCTTAATATCTATTTTACCATCACCTTTGATCTGAGCAAAATCGCGCACACGTCTCAACAAAGCATTGGCAATCCGAGGGGTCCCTCGACTGCGCCCGGCGATTTCAATGGCTGCTTCCATGGAAATAGGAACACGTAAAATATCTGCACTTCGCTGAACAATGGTGGTTAAGAGTTCTGTAGTGTAATACTGCAAGCGTGAATTGATGCCAAAACGAGCGCGCATAGGTGCCGTTAGTAATCCTGAACGGGTAGTCGCACCAATCAACGTAAAGGGATTCAAATTGATCTGCACGGTTCGGGCATTGGGCCCAGATTCGATCATGATATCGATCTTATAATCTTCCATGGCCGAATACAGATATTCTTCGACAATAGGACTCAAGCGATGGATTTCGTCTATGAATAATACGTCTCTATCTTCAAGATTGGTGAGCAAACCAGCCAAATCTCCTGGTTTATCCAATACAGGTCCAGAGGTTACCTTAATGCCCACTCCCAACTCATTCGATAAAATGTGTGCTAGGGTGGTTTTCCCAAGTCCTGGAGGTCCATGGAACAAGGTATGATCCAATGCTTCATCGCGAAGATTCGCAGCTTGCACAAAGACCTTTAGATTCTCTAGCACTTGTTCTTGACCTGTAAAATCATCAAAGGTGAGCGGACGAAGCGCTTTTTCGATATCGAGCTCTTCAGAAGAGAAGTGTTCGCTAGATGGATTGAGGTTTTCGTTCAAGGTTGGAGTGCTGTTTTCACAAATATAACCAAAAGAAAAAGCCTTTCATGGATGGAAAGGCTTTCAATGTTATTGTTATATATCACACTAGTGATTCAATTCTTCTTCTCCTTCTTTTAAAGGAACATTTTGAGGTACAAAATCCTCTTCATGACCAGGCTTGCTGTAATCATAAGCCCAGCGGTATACATGTGGAATTTCTCCTTCCCAGTTCCCGTGAATGTGCTTTTGAGGCGCTGTCCATTCCAGTGTATTCGACTTCCAAGGATTCTTAGGTCCTTTCTTTCCGTAGAAAATACTGTGGATGAAGTTATAAACGAATACCAACTGTACCGCACCTGTAATCAACGCAAAGATGGTAATAACCACATTGATATTGGCCAAGTCATCGAAGTATGGGAAGTATGTATTGGTGTAATATCTTCGGGGCAAGCCTGCCATTCCGATGAAGTGCATCGGGAAGAATACTCCGTAGGCTCCAATTGCCGTTACCCAGAAGTGAACGTATCCTAAATTCTTATTCATCATACGCCCTTGGAACATCTTTGGGAACCAATGGTAAACCCCAGCGAAGAGGCCGTACAATGCCGAAATACCCATTACCAAGTGGAAGTGAGCCACGACAAAATAGGTGTCGTGTACATTGATGTCGAGTGCACTATCCCCTAAGATAATACCTGTTAAACCTCCAGTAATGAAAGTAGACACCAAGCCAATCGAGAATAGCATCGCGGGATTCATCTGAAGATTACCCTTCCAAAGGGTAGTGATATAGTTAAATGCTTTGACCGCAGAAGGAATCGCAATCAAAAGGGTGGTAAAGGTAAATACAGACCCTAGGAATGGATTCATACCTGAGATGAACATATGGTGACCCCATACAATTGTTGAGAGGAAAGCAATCGCTAAGATCGAAGCGACCATGGCTCGATATCCAAAAATAGGTTTTCGAGCGTTGGTTGCGATCACTTCAGACGTGATCCCAAGTGCAGGAAGCAAAACAATATATACTTCAGGGTGTCCTAGGAACCAAAATAAGTGTTCGAACAATACGGGCGAACCTCCTTGGTAGTGTAATACCTCACCTTGAATGAAAATATCACTCAAGAAGAACGAAGTACCAAAACTTCTATCCATGATCAGCAATAAGGCTGCTGACAATAGTACTGGGAAGGAAACCACACCGATGATGGCAGTCACAAAGAACGCCCAAATGGTAAGTGGCAATCTTGTCATCGACATACCCTTTGTACGCAAGTTTAATACCGTAACGATGTAATTCAAAGAACCTAGTAAGGAAGAGGCAATAAAAATGGCCATAGAAACCAACCAAAGGGTCATTCCCATTCCAGACCCAGGTTGTGCCATTGGCAAGGCGCTCAACGGTGGATAGATCGTCCACCCTGCGGCTGCAGGACCCGCCTCTACAAAGAGTGAGACCGTCATGATCACACTGGAGACGAAAAATAACCAGTACGAAATCATATTCAACAGACCAGAAGCCATATCACGCGCACCGATCTGCAATGGAATCAATAAATTACTGAAGGTACCACTCAGTCCGGCCGTTAGTACAAAGAATACCATGATGGTTCCGTGTATGGTTACGAGGGCTAGGTATACATCTGCATCCATGACGCCTTCAGGGGCCCATTTTCCTAAGAACATTTCAAATACCGTAAACGATTGCTCCGGCCAGGCCAATTGCAATCTAAAAAGCAAAGACATTCCGATACCAATTGCGCCCATGATCAAACCAGTGATCAGGTATTGCTTGGCAATCATCTTATGGTCTTGACTAAAAATATATTTGGTGATGAACGTCTCCTTGTGGTGGTGATGCTCTTCGTGTGCATGATCGTGGTGCATGGTTGCTTCTGCTGTTGCTGCCATAATCTTTAAATTTCTTTTAAACTTTTTTCTTTTTCTCTAACAATATTTTAGGACTGTGGAAGTGATTCAGCGAACTTCTTTTGGGTGGCCAACCACTCTTTATATTCCTCTTCTTCTTGTACCACAATCTTCATTTGCATGTTGTAATGCGATTTTCCGCAGATCTTATTACATAATAACAAATAGTCAAAAACGTACGGGTCTAAGCCTTCTTCTCCATTGGCTATTAATTCTTCGCTGCGCTCGGCTCTTAATCTGTTGATCTTCTTTACTTTCTCCACCACATCAGGATCCTGACGCATCTGCTCGGTGGTTTTGGTTGGAGTGAAAGAAAACTGAGTCACCATACCAGGCACACAGTTCATCTGCGCTCTGAAGTGAGGCATGTACGCTGAATGCAGAACATCCTGTGATCTCATTTTGAAAAGAATCTGCTTTCCAACTGGGATGTGTAACTCGGTAACGATGATATCGTCTTGCCCATTCGGATCTGACTCATCCAATCCAAGAATGTTCGCACGATCGATATCGATCAGACGTACATTCGCATCACCCAACACATTGTCTTCCCCTGCGTAGCGTGCTTTCCAGTTGAATTGCTGCGCGTAGAGTTCAATGACCATAGGATCATCTGCCTCGTCAACATTCATGATATTGGTCCATGTGTACAATCCGTATAAGATCAAACCAGCCAAGGTAATCACTGGAATAATGGTCCAAATAAACTCTAACTTATCGTTATCTGCATAAAACAGGGCCTTCTTACCTTCCTTACCACGATACTTGTATGCGAAGTAGTGTAATAAGGCTTGCGTAACTGTTTGTACGAAAAAGATCAGCACAAACGAAATCAACATCAAGTTGTCGTAATCTTTTCCGTGTTCGGAAGAAGATTCAGGGAGCAGTACATCGCCCCAAGCCCAAAATGAATAAATGGTTAATACATAGATGAACACCAAAAAGGCGAACATCAGAATTCCATTCATATTATTATCCTTGTCATTAGCAATCTGAGCAGTTTTTGCATCGGCTCTCAACTGAGAAAGCTCAAAAATCTTGGAAATCTGCCAAACTGCTACCGCTACGAGTGCTACAACTATGAAGGTCAAAAATGTGGTCATATCAAATATCGCTCGTTAACTTTCGTCCTCAATTAATTAATAATGAAATTGTTTACTTTCTTCAATATATGGATCTCCTTTGGCCAAAAGAGGTGCCTTGGTCAATTCGGTGAAAACGATGAAGACAAATAGGCCTCCAAAGAATAAAATGGCACCAATTTCGAGCAATCCAATAGACCAAACACTTCCAACAGTGGCAGGCATGATCATATTGAAAATGTCGATATAGTGTCCCGCTAAAATGACAATACCTGCCATTACAATAATCCAATTCAAGCGTTTGTAATCGCTGTTCATCAAGATCAGTAATGGGAAGATGAAATTCATCGCTACCATGCCGAAGAATGGAAGTTTATAATCTTCAATTCTGGACACAAAATAGGTAACCTCTTCCGGAATGTTAGAATACCATATTAGCATAAATTGAGAGAACCAGAGGTAGGTCCAGAAAATACTAATTCCGAACATGAATTTCGCCAAATCATGCAAATGACTATCGTTTACAAACTCGAGATATCCTCTTGATTTCAAATAGATACTTACCAATGCGATCACAGTGATCCCTGATACGAACAGACTTGCAAACACATACCAGCCAAAGAGTGTACTGAACCAGTGGTGATCTACAGACATGATCCAATCCCAACTCATCATCGATTCAGAGATCAAGAAGAACACTAAGAACCCAGCCGACCAGCGGAAGTTCTTTTTGTGTGCGCTGATATCCGTAGCCTCATCCTGTTGCAAAGAGAATCTTCGAGATAGGAATCGATAGACATTCCAGCCAGCGATGTAAATCACAGCTCTGATCAACCAGAAAGGAACGTTCAAATATCCTTTCTTACCATCAGTTAACTTATCAAAATTTGCGCTGTTAGGGTCGATCAGTTCTGGATCCATCCAGTGGAACAAGTGATTGAGGTGCATTCCAGAAAGCACTAGGAATAACAATACGATCAATGATCCTGGTAATAAATAACCTGTGATTCCTTCCATGACTCTGAAGAGCACAGGAGACCATCCTGCTTGTGCAGCACGTTGTACACCATAAAACGCCAATACTCCTAGCGAAATCATGAAGAAGAAAAAGGCTGCTACGTAGGCCGCTGCCCAAGGTTTATTGTGGTACAGTCCGAGTACGTGCTCATAATGGGCATCTCCACCATGGCTAGCGTCGTGCGATCCTTCGCTGTGAGCGGCGGCCGCTGCGTGATCGCTACCATGACCATCTCAATGCGCAGCTTCGATAGCGTTGACATCTTCAATGGAGTGTGGATTCATCATAAATCCAGCGCCAAACAATAAGGCACCAGTGATGACCGCAATGATGGAAAACAGTTTTAATCTATTTGAAAATGTATACATAACTGTAAAATCTTCCTAGTCGGTTTATGTTGTTATAGGTCTTCTCTAAGTTGCATGACGTATTTAGCGATCTGCCAGCGCTCTTTCTCATTCACCTGATTGGCGTGTGAGCCCATGGCGTTTCTCCCGTACATCAAAACATGGTAAATACTTCCTTCGGTAATTTCTCGGTCTTTATAGCTAGGCACCCCCAGAAATTTTTCTTGCTGCACCAACCATCCCTGTCCATTTCCTTTATTTCCGTGGCAAATCGCACAGTAAATTCCGTACAATTCTTTGCCGTTGGCCATATCCGCTTCCGTCCAAGAAGCATCCAGCGGGTTTTTCAAATCTGCTTTGGCAGCTTCGTAGCCCTCATTACTATCCGGATATTCATACGGCAAATACCCTCGAGGCACAGAGCCTTCAGCTGGAATTTGCGCCTCTAGACCGTTAC
Organism: uncultured Spongiivirga sp.; assembly: GCA_963922975.1. Taxonomy (GTDB): domain Bacteria; phylum Bacteroidota; class Bacteroidia; order Flavobacteriales; family Flavobacteriaceae; genus JANQRC01. The sequence goes on from CAWUKP010000075.1 coordinate 6,118, forward strand.
GGAAAGCATCAGTTTTTTGATACGCTTCATAACCCACTGGGGCGTACATGTTCGGGAAATACTGATAATTAGGAGCTGATTTGTCAAAACATCCAGTTAAGATCAAGCCTGCAGCCAATACGATTCCTAAATTAAGTATGTTCTTCATAGGTCTAGTGATCATCTTCCTTTTCTTCTACTTTGATTTCAACGGCGCCAGTGCCTTTGAGGAACTCAACAAGATCATCTTCATTGCCGCTCACTGAAACTTCCATTAAAAAATGGTCGTCTGTAGTTCTCACATCTGGATTCTCTGCGTTTTTGAATGGCCACATTTTACTTCTCAGGTAAAAAGTAATGACCATCAAGTGCGCTGCAAAAAATACGGTCAACTCAAACATGATAGGCACAAAGGCTGGCATGTTTTCCAAATAACTAAAGCTTGGCTTTCCACCGATATCTTGGGGCCAATCTTCAATCATGATATAATTCATCATAAGAATGGCCACGGTAAGTCCGATACAGCCATAGATGAATGACATAATTGCAATTCGCGTATGCGGAAGTCCCATCGCCTTGTCTAGTCCGTGAACAGGAAAAGGGGTGTAAACTTCTTCGATGTGATGATGTGCTGCACGCGTATCCTTGACGGCTTTCATGAGGACGTCATCATCATTATAGAGTGCATGTACAACTTTAGAAGCCATATGCTAGTTATTTCCGTTTAATAAGTTCGTTGCCTGTCCTGCCCAATCGTCGCGTTGCGCGCGTCCTGGGAAAGAACCTGTAATGGTATCGAGAAGGTTGTATTCTCTTTCGGTCATTTTACTTACTTGGGTAAATTTGAAAATTCCCATCCCGTTCAAGGCCTCTTCCATCTTTGGTCCGATACCGTTGATCTTTTTAAGATCGTCTGCTGTTTCGTTTTCTGAATCGAAGGTTCCTAGGGTGCTCATCAGATCTCCCAACATTGATTGTTTGTCTTGCTCAGAAACCTCAGCTTTATCCGTAGGCTTCGCTGCCACAGGAGCCGTAGCAGTGGCATGCGCTGCGTAGGTTTGCGTGCGCTCGTCGCTTCCGGCACCCATCAAGGTTTCACCAGATTCGCGTAGTTTTTTGTATCGTTCTCCGGAAGATTTCAAAATGGTCTTCACCTCCGCTTGAGCGATCACAGGGAACGTTCTTGCATACAGCAGAAACAATACAAAGAAGAAGCCAATCGTTCCAATGAAAATTCCGATATCCACGAAAGATGGAGAGAACATTGCCCAAGATGATGGCAAATAATCACGGTGAAGCGAAGTCACGATGATTACGAAACGCTCAAACCACATTCCGATATTCACCACAATCGAAATAAAGAACGAGAACATAATACTGGTACGTAATTTCTTGAACCACATAAACTGTGGAGAGAACACGTTACAAGTCATCATTGCCCAATACGACCAAGCGTAAGGACCTGTAGCTCTGTTCAAGAAGGCGTATTGTTCATATTCTACTCCAGAATACCACGCAATGAATAGCTCAGTGATGTAGGCACATCCAACGATAGAACCGGTAATCATAATGACCAGGTTCATCAATTCTATATGCTGAACAGTAATGTACTCTTCCAGTTGACACACTTTACGCATGATAATGAGTAGTGTGTTTACCATCGCAAATCCTGAAAAGATCGCCCCAGCAACGAAATACGGAGGGAAAATCGTGGTGTGCCACCCTGGAATAACCGAGGTAGCAAAGTCAAAGGATACAATGGTGTGTACGGAAAGTACAAGTGGTGTAGCCAGACCTGCCAATACGAGTGAAACTTCTTCGAAACGCTGCCAGTCCTTGGCACGCCCTGTCCAACCAAAACTTAAAATGCTGTATACTTTTTTCTGGAAAGGCTTTACGGCTCGATCACGAATCATCGCAAAGTCAGGCAATAAACCTGTCCACCAGAATACCAAGGACACAGAAAGATAGGTAGAGATCGCGAATACGTCCCAAAGTAGTGGTGAGTTAAAGTTCACCCACAAGGAACCAAATTGGTTAGGGATAGGTAGTACCCAGTAGGCCAACCATGGTCGACCCATGTGAATAATAGGGAACAATCCCGCCTGGATTACCGAGAAAATGGTCATCGCTTCCGCTGAACGGTTGATCGCCATTCTCCATTTCTGACGGAACAGTAAAAGTACCGCAGAGATCAAGGTTCCTGCGTGACCAATACCTACCCACCATACAAAGTTGGTGATATCCCAAGCCCAGTTGACGGTGCTGTTCAATCCCCAAACTCCGATACCGGTAGAAATCGTATAAATGATACAACCCAATCCCCATAGGAAGGCTACCAAGGCAATAGAAAATACTATCCACCATTGTTTATTCGCTCTTCCCTCTACTGGCGCAGCGATATCAACAGTTACGTCGTGGTAACTCTTTTCGCCCAGTACTAGGGGTTTTCTTATAGGTGCTTCGTAATGCGACGCCATAATTAGCTTTCTTCGTTATTCCTTAGTTAGTTATGCTTCTTTTGTATTGCGAACCTTCACTTGGTATACCACATTAGGTTCTGTACCTACATGCTCCAACAAGTGATAATGTCTTGGGTCTTCCTTCAACTTCGCAATGTTGCTGTCTTTATCATTCACATCTCCAAATACCATCGCTCCATTGCCACAGGCAGCAGAACAAGCAGTCTGGAATTCGCCATCCTTCACTTCTCGACCGTCACGCTTCGCATCCAAGATGGTTTTCTGTGTTTTCTGAATACAGAATGAACATTTTTCCATTACCCCTCTTGAACGTACTACGACATCTGGATTCAATACCATTCGGCCTAAATCGTCATTCATATGGTAATCGAATTCTTCGTTCTCTGCATACAAGAACCAGTTGAAGCGACGTACCTTATAAGGACAGTTGTTCGCGCAGTAACGCGTTCCCACACAACGGTTATACGCCATGTGATTTTGACCCTGACGACCGTGCGAAGTAGCTGCCACTGGACAAACCGTCTCACAAGGTGCGTGGTTACAATGCTGACACATCACTGGCTGGAAAACCACTTGCGGGTTTTCAGATGGATTCTCCAATTTTCCGAATCCGCTTAGCGAACCGGTATCACCAGTAAGTCCACTGATATTGTCTTTGAATTCATTATCTGCTTCAAAAGAAGCTTCTGATGAGTAGTATCGGTCAATACGCAACCAGTGCATATCACGTGATTTGCGCACTTCTTCTTTTCCTACCACAGGAACGTTGTTCTCTGCGTGACACGCAATCACACATGCACCACATCCTGTACAGGCGTTCAAATCGATGGAAAGGTTAAAGTGATGCCCGATGGAACGATCAAAACTGTCCCAAAGGTCAGCCTCCGATGAACTTGCTGGAATCATCTCGTGATCTTTGGAAACGTGTGGT
>CAWUKP010000076.1:0-9495 GCA_963922975.1 uncultured Spongiivirga sp.
TCTTTTCACCAAACCGCAGAGGAAGCTCAACGGCTATTACCGAAGAAGTATTCAATCTTGTAGGTAGACGTTATAACCCGAACTGGGGCTTTCAGAATGGAGAGCAGCGCAATTCAAGAGTTCGCGAAATTGAGGAGCCGGTTTTTATGTTGAATCATTTCTTTGAAGGCGAGAAAACTACTTTGAAGACCAGCATCGCTTATCAAAAAGGACGTGTGGGTCGTGGCCGTGTGCAAAACAACAACGCACGCAACCCTAGACCTGACGATTTTAGAAACCTTCCTAGTTTTTATATAAACGATGATCCCGCAAACCCAGATTTCGTAAACGCAGAGATCGCCAGACAGAATTTCATTGCCAATCCACAACTCGATTGGGATTTTCTATACCAATCAAACTTAAGAGAAGGTAGTGATGGCGAAAGTGTCTATGTGCAGTACGATGATGTGAATGCAGATACGCAATTGACCTTCAACTCCATCTTTTCAAACTTGGTGAACGACAACCTCAAGTTGAATGCCGGACTTACTTTTAGAAATCTCGAGACTGAAAACTACGGTGAGCTTAATGATTTGCTAGGAGGTCAATTTTACCGTGATATTGATCCCTTCACCAATACGGCAAACAACGCTGGAGGCAATCCCATCCGTAGAGAAGGAGATCGTTTTCTTTACAACTACGTGATTGACGCCAATGAATTTGATCTCTTTGGTCAAGCGCAATTTACCTACAGCAAAGTTGACTTCTTCGTTGGTGCCAATGTTAACTATACAGGATACCAGCGAGAAGGACTTTTTGCCAACGAGCAATTCCCAAACAACTCCAAAGGAAAGAGCGATAAGCTCACCTTTATCTCTGGAGGTATCAAAGGAGGCTTCAACTATAAAATCTCTGGAAAGCATTTCGTAACCGGTAATGCTGCCTATTTTACGCAAGCGCCAACTTTACGAAACACCTTTGCCAATGCCAGAGTTAGTAATGATATCGTGCCGAATGTAAGAGAAGAGCGCGTTACCTCATTCGATTTAAGTTATATCGTACGAACACCTATCGTGAAGGCGAGATTAACTGGTTATTACAGCCAGTTTGACAACGGTACCGAAGTGAATTTCTTCTTTACCAACGGTTTGAATCTTCCTCCGGGTATCGTAGATGTTCAGGGGGAAAGCCTTACGGCCGATTTCGTTTCGGAAGCAACCGTAGGTATCGATCGCCAGCACATTGGTGCGGAATTAGGTATCGAAGCGCAAATAACTCCTACAGTCAAATTAACAGGTGCCGCTGCGTTAGGTCAATTTACCTTCTCAGATAATGCAGAAGTATTCCTATCGTCAGATGACATCCCAACCTTGAGTATTGGTACGTCTTTGATTAAGGATTACAAAGTAGCACAAGGACCACAGCAAGCCTACTCGCTGGGTATTGAATACCGCGATCCTAACTTCTGGTGGGTTGGCCTTACTGGGAACTACTTGTCTAATAATTACACTGATATTTCTCCCATCCTTCGCACGCAAAACTTCGTCATCAATCCAGATGATCCTGATGGTTTTCCTTTTCCAGATGCCACTGAAGAAAACGTACGAGAGCTCCTTCGTCAAGATAGTTTAGACGACTTTTTCCTAGTGAATGCCATTGGTGGTAAATCATGGAGGTACAAAGGCAAGTACATCAGCCTTTTTGCCAGTGTGAATAATGTCTTGAACGAAACCTTCAGAACAGGTGGCTTTGAACAAGGTCGTACTGGAAACTTTCAACAATTAAGAGACGATAGAGCCAATGGAAATCCTTCATTCGGACCGCGTTACTTTTATGGGTTTGGTAGAACCTACTTTATAAATCTTGCCGTAAGCTTCTAATTAAATGAATACTGAAAATATACAGATGATGAAAACAATGTCAATCACAAAAAAACTCCTTTCCCTACTCTCGATCGCCTTGATCTTCGGCGCTTGTGTAGAGGATGATGATTTTGCTACGCCCGATCTGAGCTGTACAGATGCTGGCCTTACAGCTACCGTAACAATTCAGGAGGTCTTTGACGCCTCTACTGGCAATGCAACACTTTATACCGCAGATGACGTAATTGAAGGGTATGTGGTATCAAGCGACGAAGGCGGTAACTTCTTTAAGTCGCTTTCCATTCAAGCCATAGACAATTCTATCGGTTTTAGTGTGCCAATCGATGTTAATGACCTGTACACAGAGTATGAGCCAGGTCGCAGAGTATGGATTCGATTGCAAGATCGCTACACAGCTGTTGATTTCGATGCCCTGGAAATTGGTGACCTTTTTGGAGGGAACCAAGTAGGACGAATCCCAGCTACTATTTACAGAGACGTAGTGGTTCGCTCGTGTGAATTCATGGCCGAAGATAATATCGTAAATACCATTTCTATCCAAGACATTGGAAATGAGTACTTGAATAAACTCGTACAGTTTGAAAATGTACAATTCAACGACGATGCAGTAGGCTCAACCTATTATGATGCCGACAATGATCTTGGAGGCGCTACGAACCATTTGTTGACCGATGAGTTTGGTTTTCAAGTGATCTTCCGTACCAGTTCTTTCGCCAGTTTTGCTGGCAATGCAGTTGCGGAAGGCAACGGAACCGTACGTGGTGTGTTGACCAAGTTTGGCGACGATTTTCAGCTGTTGGCCAGAACACTTGACGACATTATGCTTGAAAGCCCACGTGAGGATCTCAATAGAATTGGTATTGGCGCGCTTCGCACTTTTCAAGAAGATGAAACTATTAACGACGAGCGTATCGTTGAAGGTATTGTGATCCTTTCAGGAAACAATGAGGATAACATCACAGGACGTAATGCCGTGGTCCAAGACGAAACTGGAGGTATTGTTTTCCGTTTTGACAGTGATGGTCATAACCTAATGGAAGGTGACCTTGTACGTGTTTCTGTTGATGGTTTGAATACGGATAGCTTCAACGGTTTGAAACAATTGGAAACGATTGATTTCGACGCGGTAGAAGTTGTTTCAACTGGGAATCCATTACCTGAAGCTCAAGTAGTAACGATTGCCGATATGTTTACTGGAGAATATGAATCAGAATTGGTACAAATTGACAATGTTCAATTCTTGCAAGCTGAAGTAGATGCTGGAGATGACATCTCTGGTTCTCAAACCATCACAGATTGTGACGATGTGATTACCATCTTTACACGTTCCGCTGCTACCTTCGCTGGCGATCCTATCGCTACCGGCAATGGAAGCATCGTGGCCGTTGGATCTACTTTCCAAGGCAATGCACAATTGAACCTTAGAAATCTAGACGGCATCGCCGGAATGACAGGAACTCGTTGTGAAGAACCCATGCCGTTCTTTGTAGAGGAATTCAATGCAGGTATTCCTGCTGACTGGACTACAGTAGCCACCACAGGAACTAGCGTTTGGGAGCCAAACGATTTTGGCGGTGTATTCTACGTAGATATGAGTGCCTTCCAAGGTTCTGGAAATCCAATCGAAGATGTAGTAACCTGGTTGATCACTCCAAGCATTGATATGGATGCTCAAGACGGTGAAAGCATGACCATCTTCATGGCCGATGCCTTCCAAAATGGAAATCCATTGAAGATTTTCTTCTCTACGGATTACGACGGAACAGGTAACCCGAACGATTTCACATGGACACAAATTGGAGCAGACGAAACTGCTGGATTGATCAATAATGGAGGATTCTTCGACAACGTATATGAAGAGTCTGATGCCATCGACCTGTCTGGTGTATCTGGAAATGCGCACATCGCATTCGTGTACGACAGTGCCGGCGGAACGATCTCTACCACCCTGCAATTAGACAGAGTAGAAATTCTTTCGCAATAAGTCTACCTGATTAGAAATAAAAAAGAAAAGCCCGCAAATGCGGGCTTTTTTAATAGACTCTATTTAGTTTTCTTTCAACTGGATAAAAACAGGGAAATGATCGCTATACCCTCCGAGGTATTTTTTTCCTACAAAAGTTCTGAAAGGATTGTTCTTGTAACGCCCTTTCCATTCTGCTAAAAAACGGTCGTTAAAAACGTCGGCGTGGGCAAATCGATGAGTGCCTTTGTCCGTTTGAAAAAAATTAGGCGTGAAGATAATTTGGTCAAAAAGGTTCCATTGCCCCTTGTAGTTCAAGCTTCCTTTGGAATACGAAAGCAAGGTTTCCATCGGATTGAATAATTCGTCGGCTACTAAGTGTTCTTTAATACTGGTACTAAAAGGATCGTCGTTAAAATCACCCATCACAATGACCTTAGCGCCTTCGTTTTCTTCTTGAATGCTACTGAGTATGTATTTCGCCTTTTCTGCTGCAATAACCCGCTTATGTTGGGTTTCGTTAGCGCCCGCGCGTCTTGAAGGCCAATGATTCACAAGCACGTGAATTCGTTCTCCATTCAACAACCCTTCAACGTGTAAAATATCTCTTGTATGATCAGGTAGTCCTTCTTCGTCCACCAAGTCAAGGCCGTGTACCCTCGAATCGACCACTTCAAAATAGCGCTTTTGGTAGATCAATCCCGTGTCAATTCCACGTTCATCTGGCGAATCGTAATGCACTACTCCGTAATCTTTTTTCTTCAAGTGTTTACTTTGTACCAAGTCTTCTAGCACCCCTTGGTTTTCAACTTCCGCAACACCCACGATGGCTGGGGCTTTTTTGGCCTTGTCATAGCCTACATTCGAAATGGCCGTTCCCAATTTGTAAATCTTCTTGCGATACCGTTTTTCGTTCCAACGTTTCTTGCCATCTGGTAAAAAATCATCGTCCAGCGTTCTTTTGTCATCCTTGGTGTCAAACAAATTCTCCAAATTGTAAAAGGCGATGGTGTGCAAGTCTTCTTTTGGGCTGCTTCGGAAGAGTTTCATAAGGAATACTGCGTTCGTAAGGTTGCAAAATACAATATCTTCCTAACTTTGCCTTCAAAGAAGCTTTCGCTCACAGCGAAACTACTTTTCAAGAGATTTCAACCTTTATGTTAGAAGAAAAAAAACTGGATTACGAGAAAGCCGTCCTTGTTGGTATCATCAATAAGCAGCAAGATGAAGAAAAGCTCGATGAATACTTGGATGAGCTAGAGTTTTTGACCTATACAGCAGGAGGCAAGGTAGTGAAACGCTTTACCCAGCGCATGGACGTACCCAATCCGAAGACTTTTATTGGCACGGGAAAAATGGAGGAAGTAGAAGCCTTCGTTCATGATAACGAGATTGGCTCCGTCATTTTTGACGACGAATTGACACCCGCTCAACAAAAGAATATTGAACGAACCTTACGCTGTAAGATCATAGATCGTACAGGCCTTATTCTCGATATTTTCGCCCAACGCGCACAGACCAGTTATGCTCGTACCCAAGTGGAACTAGCACAGTACGAGTATTTGCTTCCCAGATTGGTTGGTTTATGGACACACTTGGAGCGCCAGCGCGGAGGTATCGGAATGCGCGGTCCGGGGGAAACAGAGATTGAAACCGATAGACGAATTGTTCGCGACCGCATTGCACTACTGAAGAAAAAATTGGCCAAGATCGACCGGCAAATGGAGACGCAACGTGGCAATCGAGGAGCATTGGTCCGGGTGGCCTTAGTGGGCTACACCAATGTGGGCAAATCAACGCTCATGAATACGATCAGTAAGAGTAAGGTGTTTGCAGAGAATAAGCTATTCGCTACCCTAGATACGACCGTTCGCAAGGTGGTGATTGGGAATCTCCCCTTTCTACTCAGCGATACCGTCGGGTTTATTAGAAAGTTGCCTACACAACTCGTGGAAAGCTTTAAAAGTACCCTAGATGAAGTACGAGAAGCCGATTTGTTGCTTCATGTGGTAGACATTTCACATCCTAACTTTGAGGATCATATTGCCTCTGTGAATCAAATTTTAGACGAAATCAAGTGTGCTGATAAACCTACGATCATGGTTTTTAACAAGATCGATGCCTACCAAGCAGAAGATTTCGACGAAACCGATCTAACCATCGAACGCGAGGCTAGACACTATTCCTTAGAGGAATGGGAGAAAACCTGGATGGCGAAATTAGGGGAAGACGTGCTGTTTATTTCAGCCATCAACAAAGAAAATCTGGAAGCGTTCCGAAAGAAAGTCTATCAAAAAGTACGCGAAATCCACATCATGCGCTTTCCTTACAATAACTTCCTGTATCCTGAAGAGTTTGTGGAATAAAAAAGCGTAGTCAAAGGATGGTTGTCATGCTGAATTTATTTCAGCATCTCACCAAATACGAAGATGAGATTCCGAAACCAGTTCGGAATGACGATGACCTTTGACTAAACCTTTATTTTACTTAAACGGTTAGCCCTAGAAAGCATAATTCAAACCAAGCAACCAATAGGTTTGCAATTCGTTATCAATGCTGTCGAAGTTAGGCTCGTCGCCTGGAGTGCCTGCGAAATTGTTTAGCGCGAAATTTAAAGCCTCCTGCTTGTTGCTTCTAAGACCAAAATCAAATCCTACACCGATCTTGCTGAACAATGTGTACCCGAACGAGTTGATCCATGTCCAGTTCGACAGATCTCCATCTTCATAGCTTTGAAACGCTGAAAGATTACTCTTAAAACTAATCTTTCCGAGCTGACGCGTGTAATCCGCCACAATCTTTGCACCAGCAGAAGAATTAAAGACCGCATCGTTGTCTGCAAACACAAAATTGTAATTCAACGGATGAATGACTACCACCAAATCATTAATGGGCGTCCAAGTCATCCCCACACCCACATCTAAGTAGCCTGGATCGTTAAAGTTGTTCAGTACGGTGGTTCGGAACTCTGCAAGACCTGAAACCGCCCACTTTTCGTTTAATTTCCGACCGTACAACGAACTGATGTTAAAAACATCGGTTGCTGGACGAAAGCTATCATCATCATCCGGATCGTCTGTATCATCAAATTTCACCCAACTGAAGTTCGTGTTTAACGCGTTTCTCCAGAAGAATTTCTCTTGCTTCAAATTGGCGAAGCCATTCACGGTGAACCCAATATTTCCTGAGGATACATTAGGAGTGCCTTGCGCAAACCAGTTATTGAATTTCGAAATACTTCCACCTATGGTACCAAACGCACCAACTTTCCAGCCGGGAAGCGCGTCAATTTTGGCTTGAATGGCGTCTACTTCGGCTTGAAGTTTAGCAATAGAGTCTTTTTTAGGGGCTTGTTGTGCTTTGAGCTCTTCAGCAGTTTGTGCAAATACCATGCATCCTGCGAAAAGGAAAACGGTTGAATACAATAATTTTTTCATGGTCAATAGTTTTTCTTACGCTAAAATAGCGAAAGCCAGTTAATAGAAGATACGAGAATTAGGAAGAAAGAGATGTTTGAGTAACCGCTATTTTGGTCTCTTATACAGTGGTACGGACGAGCACGCTTCCCCATACATGACGCTTTTAGCTACTTTTTGAATTTTTTCAGTGGCAAAAATATAGGCGTTGGGAGGCACAGGTTTGTGAGAACAACCTTTGATAATGACAGGTTTATCGGTGAGATATGCTACATCCATTTGTGTAATGATCTCTTGGTATAGACTAGTTTCTAAATCCTCTAGGGAACCCACCACTACTTTCTTCGCATACGGTGAGAGATAGGTAGTAAGTAACATATACGCCCAGCCCGGCACAATGGCGTCAGAGGAGCAGGTTAAGGCCACGTAGGCGTTCTGAAACTGCTGCCAATCGTGTGTTTTGGCAGCAGCCCTGAACTCTTTCTCTCGCAGAATAAGTCCTTCAAAAAGCCAATCTTTGATATCAAAAAGTACTCTTGCCCCTTCTGGATAAAACTCTTCAAGGTCAAAAGTGACTAGCTTACTTTGTGCGACTCTATTGACAATTTCTTCTGCCATGTTTCCGCCTACTCTTTTACGTATTTAAGTTGTTCTGGAGTAACGGCCATGTCTGCAGTCAATTGCTTCACCTTCTCTGTCCCTTTAAGTTCTTCATAGCGTTCCATACCCGCTGGAAGTACTTTTTTCTCCATCTTCTTCTGAACTTTCGCCAACTCTGCTTCGGTGAAGGATTCAGAATCCTTTTTGGCGAGCAGTTTTTGAATCTTTTTCATCTTTTTGTGGGTGGAAGGATCTACAACTGGCTCCAAACGCAACGAAGCGCGTAATGCTCCCATTTGAGGGATCACCTCAATGAGGTAGATTTTACCTGCTTCCAAGTTGGCTTCCACAAAGGATTTATTCTCTGCTTTAGCCCAAAGGAGGTGTTCTCCTGGTTCGCATTCATAGCGCAAACACTTCGGGCCGTTGAATCTTCCGATTACTTTTTCCCCATCAAAATAGGTAAACTTAATGGCTGCCCCCAGACCCTTGGCTCTGGCAAAAATTACGACTGCCTTATCGGCTGGAGCTGGCTCGATCTCTTGGGCGTTCATGATTGAAAATTGCAGTAGGCATACAAGGCCCAGTAAAAGATGTTTCATTGGTATTGTTTTTATAATTAATAATGGGGTATTCTTAGAGTAATCCTAGTTCAAGTTTGGCTTCTTCACTCATCAGGTCTTGTGACCATGGCGGGTCAAACGTGATCTCCACTTCAGCATCTTTCACTTCTTTGATCGACTTCACCTTTTCCTCTACCTCCACAGGCAGCGTTTCTGCCACTGGGCAGTTTGGTGTGGTCAAGGTCATCAAGACTTTAACGTCGTAATCTTCATTCACAAAAACATCGTAGATGAGTCCCAATTCGTAGATGTCTACCGGAATTTCAGGATCATAGATGGTTTTCAAGACTTTTACAATCTTCTCGCCAAGGGCTTCTGTGTCTAAAGTTACTGTTGTCTCACTCATGTCAGTTCAACTGTGTTTGGTACGCGATGGCGTACATTTTTAATTGTTTGATCATAGAGACCAGACCATTCGCTCTAGTAGGTGAAAGATGTTCTTTCAAGCCAATTTCGTCAATAAAAGTAGTGTCTGCCTCGATGATATCTTTGGGATGTTGATCAGAGAAGGCTCTTATCAGGATGGCAATGATGCCTTTGGTAATGATGGCATCACTATCGGCAGTAAATTTTAGTTTCTCGTCTTCCATCTCTGCATGCACCCAGACTTTGCTTTGACATCCCTTGATCAAATTGTCTTCAACCTTATACTGGTTGTCAATCAATGGCAATGATTTTCCCAACTCGATCATGTATTCGTAGCGTTGCATCCAATCGTCGAACATGGAGAACTCCTCTACGATTTCATCTTGTATTTCTTTGATCATCATTACTTCAGCATTTGGTTGCAAAAATACGGATTAGCGCAACATCTGACTAGCTCTTTCTACCGCGGCCACGAGTGCATCGATCTCTTCTTTGGTATTGTAAAAGGAAAACGAAGCTCGCACTGTTCCAGGGATTTGATAATAGTCCATGATGGGTTGTGCACAATGATGCCCCGTGCGAACTGCAATGCCTAACTTATCGACGATGGTCCCAATATCGTAGGGGTGAATCCCCTCAATATTTAAGGAAATGACTGAGGTCTT
>CAWUKP010000077.1:0-9493 GCA_963922975.1 uncultured Spongiivirga sp.
CTTTAGTGATAAATATCCCGAGCTTTGGGTACCGTTGTATTCAAGGGTTACCTTTTCCCATCAACCCTATTCAGAAGCTTTGGAACAAGGTGATATACAAGAAAAGATCATGGACGAACTCATGAAGCATCCTCAAATCGAAGAACAGTGGCAGTCTGAGGAAGTAGAGCAGAAGTTCTTGAATTTGGTAAAGGCTAAACACTAAAAAAGCACCTAGAGATAGGTGCTTTTTCGTATGTATTTGTAGTTTTTGGCTTATTTGATCGCCTCAAAAATACTTTGCATTTTTTCTTTTTCTTCTTCTGCCAACGCAGCGTCTACCAAAATTCGACCACTATGCTCGTCGGTCATAATGCGCTTTCTGGAAGCAATTTCCATTTGAACTTGTGGAGGAATGGTAAAGAAAGAACCGCCAGATGCACCACGCTCCACAGGTACTACGGCCAAACCGTTTTTCACACTGCCTCGGATGCGCTTATAAGCGTTAACCAAACGGTCTTCGATTTTCTTTTCAAATTCTTTTGACTTCTCGAGCAGGGCGTCTTCTTCCTTTTCAGTCTCAGCAAGAATAGAATCCAATTCACTTTTTTTGTGCTTCAAGTGATCTTCGCGCTCTGAAAGTACTTCTTTGGATTCCTTGATGACTTCTTTCTTCTGTTCGATCTGCGCTTTGTGCTCTTTGATGTGTTTCTCTGCCAATTCGATTTCTAGCTCTTGGAACTCGATTTCTTTGGAAATAGCGTTGAATTCGCGGTTGTTGCGAACATTTTTCTGCTGATCTGTATATTTTTTGATCAAGGCCTTTGCCTCTTCGATCAAGTTTTTCTTGTCCTTAATTCCTTGGTCAAGTTCTTGAAGCTCAGTAGTCAGTTTTTCTAACCTTGTCTTTAGGCCAGCTACTTCATCTTCCAAATCCTCTACTTCCAAAGGAAGTTCTCCTCGCACACTTTTGATTTCGTCAATTCGAGAATCGATCAACTGAAGGTCATATAATGCTCGTAAGCGCTCTTCTACTGTTGCTTCCGTCTTTTTAGCCATCTTTAAAAATACTTAACTGGATTGGTGTTTACTTCCGATAAAAGAAATGCAAAATTAGGAATTTTTTTGCTAAGATGCTCAACCAGTAGGTTTTTTGTGAACTGCTCACTTTCATAATGACCAATGTCTAGTAAAACAAGTCGTCCTTCTGCTTTAAAAAAGTCGTGATACTTGAGGTCAGCAGTAATGTAAGCATCTGCCCCAGCTGCGATCGCATTCCCAATGGCAAAGCTTCCGGAACCACCCAAAACTGCTACTTTTTGAATCTTTTTTTCGAGCAATGCACTGTGTTTTATACTAGCTGTCTGCATGCGCTCTTTGACATAGCCAAGGAAGTCAGACTCAGCCATTGGTTTTGGTAAAGTGCCAACCATGCCCATTCCTATATGTTGATGTGTATTATCCAGCGGGTACAGTTCGTAAGCGACTTCCTCATACGGATGCGCTTCGAATAGGGCTCGTAAGATAGACGATTCATCAGGGGCGTGGTAGGTAACATTGATCTGGGTTTCGTCTTCGATGTGTAGTTGCCCTTTCTTGCCTAGAGCAGGATTGCTGGCTTCATTTCCCCGAAAACTCCCTTTACCTTCCACATTAAAACTGCAATGATCATAGTTACCTATGTTTCCTGCGCCAGCCGCGAAAAGTGCATTTCTCACCGCGTCTGCTTGTTTCTGTGGAACAAAAGTGGTTAGTTTTTTTATGGTGTTCCTTTTGCGGATCAGTATCTGTTGGTCTTGTAATCCTAATTGCTCACAGATTTTATGATTGACGCCTAGTATGGAGTTGTCAAGAGCCGTATGCGTGGCATAAATGGCAATATTGTTTTTGATCGCTTTGATCACTGCACGTTGCACGTAATCTTTACCGGTTAATTTCTTCATCCCCGAAAAGATGATGGGGTGAAAGCTGATGATGAGATTGCAATGCTTCTCAACGGCCTCGTCAACCACCGCTTCAAGAGTGTCTAGTGTGACGAGCACCTTGGTTACCTCCATTTTTGAATCACCCACAAGGAGGCCTACATTGTCAAAATCTTCGGCATAGGCCAGCGGAGCAATTTCTTCTAATTTTCCAGTAATGTCAGCTACGGTCATGTTCGTATCTACTTTAGAATTTCAAAGATACAGAATGTGTTCACTAGTTGATACAGGAACCAGCTTCCCCAAAAATGTTCTAATTTCGCCTTTGTGAAAGCACTCAGAAAACTGTTGTTTCCATTCGCTATCTTGTATGACGGTATCACTCGTTTGCGAAATTGGCTGTATGATATAGGTTGGTTGTCTTCCACTTCGTTTGCAGCACCTGTGATCTGCGTTGGGAATTTAAGTGTGGGAGGTACGGGCAAGTCGCCAATGGTGGAGTATTTGGTACGTTTGTTTGAAGCTGGTACTGATGTCGCCGTGTTGAGCCGAGGTTATGGAAGGACAACTTCTGGTTTTCTATGGGTTGAAGAGGATGCCGACACTAGTCAGGTGGGTGATGAACCCCTTCAAATCAAGAAAAAGTTTCCGTCGATTACCATGGCCGTATGCGAAAATCGAGTGTTAGGTGCTCAAGAAATCTTTTCAAGTAACCACCGAAACCTTTTGATTTTAGACGACGCTTTTCAACATAGAAGAATTAATCCTAGTTTTTCGATTCTCTTGACGGCTTTTCAAGACCCTTATTATCAAGATTATCTGCTGCCTACAGGCAATCTTCGAGAGCATCGAGGAAATGCCAAGCGCGCGGATGCGGTAGTGGTCACTAAATGTCCAGAAGATATAAGTCCGCAGGCTATGGATGGAATTACGGATAAGATTTCAAAAACAACTCAGGCCCCCGTTTTCTTTGCAACCCTGCGTTATGCATCTCACATTTTTTCCGAAGAACAAGAAAAACCGCTGAATACCCTACGCGATACTGAGTTTCTACTTGTCACAGGTATTGCGAATCCTCAGCCTTTGGTTAATTTTCTGCACGCCCAAGGAATGCGTTTTCAGCACATGGCTTTTGGTGACCACCACAACTTTACGGTAGCTGATATTGAGCGCATTGAAGAAAGCGCGGATGGAAAGATCATTTTGACCACGGAGAAAGACTTCATGCGTTTGGCGCCCAGAATTTCAGACGCTCCCTTATTTTATCTGCCAGTAGCACACGCCTTTATCAGGGCAGAAAAACAATTTCAAGAACTCGTTTTAGGGCAAAGAAAAAAGGCTTGATTTTCTCAAGCCTTTCTCAAACCAACCAAACTGACTAACTCAATTATTATGAGAAGACGAAAACGTATCAATAGTTTTCATCTACTTAATAACAACTTGCGTGCCAAACTTTAAATGGGCTTGAGATTCTTGAGAATATTCTTGGAGATTTTTTGGTAGAAAACCTCCGGTTTAAAGGGTTTGGTGACGATATCATCACAGCCTACCTCATAGAAATCGTCTGTGTTTTCATCCAGAGAAATAGCGGTAAGCGCGATGATAGGGATAAGACCATCAAATTTGCGGATTTCTTCGGTGGCCTTTAAACCACTGATGCCCGGCATGTGGATATCCATCAAAATTAAGTCGTATTGATTGGATTTGGCCATGTCGATGGCTTCGTAGCCGTCATTGGCAATATCGCAGGTCATGCCCTTTTTAGCCATCATCTTCTTGGTGATCATTTGATTGATCTTATTATCTTCTACCAAGAGTACATGAAGCTTTTTGAGTACTTTCTCAAACTCGTCTTCAGAGATAAGCGCATCTTTTTCTTTGGTTACTTTAGCGGAACGACCAAATGTAATGTCAAAGGAGAAGGTCGATCCTTTACCAACTTTACTCTTCAGGCTAATTTCACTGTTTAACAAGGAGAGCAAACTCCTAACAATCGTCAATCCGAGTCCTGTACCGCCATATTTTCGGTTGATCTGTACGGAACCTTGGGCAAAACTTTCAAAAATAGCCTCCTGCATCTCCTCTGGGATGCCAATTCCGGTATCTTTTACGTTGAAGCGAATGGAGTAGGTGTTGCTGTTTTGATGCAAGGTGCGAGCCACAATGCGCACTTCTCCATTTTCAGTGAATTTCAGCGCATTACCCACCAAATTGATGAATATCTGTGAAAGTTTCAACGGATCGCCTACCAAATGTGCGGGAATGGCTTCGTCTATATCTAAAACAATTTTATTGCCGTTCTCCTTTGCAGTGGTCGAAAGTGAACTAACCACATCGTTTAAGATCTTTTCCAACTCAAAATCATCGCTTTTGACTGTAAGGCGCTTCGCGTCGATTTTGTTAATTTGAAGAATATCATTAATAAAAGCCAGCAGGTAGTCTCCAGAGAATTTAAGCGACTTTAAATGTTCTTTCTGATGTTCGCTTGGGTTTTCCTCTAGCAAAAGGTGGGTAAGCCCCGTAACGGCGTAGAGCGGTGTTCGTAGCTCGTGACTTACGGTCGACAAGAATTGTGCTTTAGCGTTCATCGCCTTTTCCGCATTTTCCTTGGCAATCTGCAGCTCGCTATTCTTCTTCACCAACAATGCGTTGGTCTTAATCTTGATCTGGTTATTTCTGTACAATGAAATGGCCAACAACGAAATAATGATCAAGAGCGCAGAACTCAAAAGGGAATAGATCTTCTGATTCTTGTAGTCTTTATCGCGAAGGTTTTGTTCTTTCTCCATCTCTGCCATACGCCGTTCTGCGTAGGTATTATCAAACTTTTCTCGCTGTAAGATTTCGTTGGCAATGTTACGTTCTGTAAAAGCGGAATCTTTTACTCTGTAATGCTGATCTAGGAATTGGTAGGCCGTTTGAAAATCGTCTCGTAGCAAGCTGATCTCACTAATCTTTTTCAAGGAAGAAACCTCAAAAGCAGCATAATTGTAAACTCTACTCAATTTCAGGATTTCACGAGCGTTAAGTAGCGCTTCTGTGTTGTTTCCTAGAGCCAGATTCGCGCTACAAGATAGGTTCAACGCCTTCAGGTGCATATAATTCTTTTCTAAGGCATCACTGTAGGGAAGCAATTCGTTAATCAGGAGTAAGGTACTTTCGAAGTTGCCCTTTTCCGCAGCAACTTTCGCCTTCATAAATGCCAAACGATCCTGATGGACTGTAATATCGCGTTCTGTAGCCACTGCCTGCGCTTCTGCAATAGCCGCTTCTGCCTGACCTATGTCATCAAGCTTGAGGTGGATATTAGCGCTCGCTAAAAGGGTGAGCATATAATTGGCGTAGGCCTCACTGTCACGTTGCAAACTCAAGGCCTCTAGTAAATATTCTCTGGCTTCCTGAATATTATTTCGTTCAATATTTAAATCAGTGATGAGGTAGTATCCGTAAGCCGTTTTTTCTTTCGCGGAAAGGCTATTGGCTAAGCCTAGTCCTGTTTCCAGATGGCCAAAGGCTTTGTCGTATTTCGCTAAATGTTTGAAGCTAAGCGCGCGCTGGTAACTCTTTGCAATGCTGTCTAGGATCACAGGATCGGCCCTTTGGGCTATTCCGAGCTGGAAAGCCAAAAGCATGGATAGTAGGCCGATATGTCTAACAATCAGGGGCATTGTTACCTATTGAGCTAGTGGACGAATATACTATTTATTTGTTAAATAGAGGATTAAGTCCCTTAAGCGGTGCGAATATCCCGCCTCGTTGTCGTACCAGCCTATTACCTTGATCATGTGGTCAATAACCGAGGTCATTTGTGCATCAAACACACAAGAATGACTGTTTCCGATGATGTCTACCGATACGATTGGATCTTCGGTGTATGCTAAGATTCCGTGTAAAGTACTTTTGGAGGCCTCTTCAAACGCCTTATTCAGTTCCTCTGGGCTGATGGCTTTTTGTACATGACAGGTGATATCTGTAAGTGAACCATTAGGTACGGGTACTCTGATACCACAACCTCCAATTACAGTGCTCAAATCAGGAAATATTTTAGTCAATGCCTTGGCCGCACCTGTGGTGGTAGGAACAATGCTTTGTCCGGCCGCACGCGCCCTGCGCAGGTCTCTGTGAGGTTGATCATGCAGACTTTGATCAGAAGTATACGAGTGAATCGTAGTGATGTAGGCCTGATTGATGCCACAGAGTTCATCGATAATCTTGATCATGGGCGCCGCATTATTGGTGGTACACGATGCGTTCGAAATAATGGTCTCAGAAGGAGCTAGCTGCTCTTCGTTGACGCCGAGGACTACCATTGGGATCGAATCGTCTTGTGGAGGCACGCTGAGAATGACTTTCGAAGCGCCATTGAGCAGGTGATGTGTCAGTTCTTCTCTGGTCTTGAACTTTCCTGTGGCTTCCACCACAAAGTCAACATCATAAGGTGACCAGTCTATTTTCTGAATATCCGGCTGTTGGAGCAGCGCAAATGATTGATCATCCACGACAAGGGCGTTTTCGGTATAACTCACTTTGCGTTGCAGAGGACCATGAATACTGTCGTATTTCAAGAGGTGGGCTAGGGTGGGGGCATCTGCCAGATCATTGATGGCTACTACTTCCAGTTGGGGGTCATCGAGAACCGTTCTGAAAAAAGTACGACCAATTCGGCCAAAACCATTAATGGCGATTCTTGTTTTCATGCCGAAATAGCCTTCTTTTTGTGATTAATGAATGTGCTTGTGCGCTTTGTAGGAAGAACGAACCAAGGCGCCACTTTCCACATGTCTGAAGCCTAGGTCTTTCCCTATCTTTTCGTAGTGTGCAAATTCATCTGGGGTGATGAATCGTTTCACTGGAAGGTGTTTTTTGGTGGGTTGTAAGTACTGTCCGATGGTCACTACATCAACATTTGCGTCTCTGAGGTCGTGAAGGGTTTGTACCACTTCTTCTTCCAATTCGCCTAATCCCAGCATAATGCCTGATTTGGTGCGGTTGATGCCTGCTTCTTTCAAATAGCGCAGTACTTCCAAACTACGGTCATATTTCGCCTGAATTCGCACTTCTCTGGTAAGCCTTCTTACGGTTTCCATGTTATGGGAAACTACTTCCGGAGCCACGGCTACAATTCGATCGATATGTCTCATTTCCCCCTGAAAATCAGGAATCAGGGTCTCTAGGGTCGTTTCTGGATTCATTCTGCGGATGGCCTTGACTGTTTCCGCCCAAATGATGGAACCCATGTCTTTGAGGTCATCTCGATCAACAGAAGTTACTACAGCGTGTTTGATCTGCATGATTTTAATGGATCGTGCTACTTTCTCAGGCTCTTCCCAATCTACACTTTCGGGCCGTCCGGTTTTGACCCCGCAAAAACCACAGGATCGTGTACAGATATTCCCCAAGATCATGAAGGTAGCGGTGCCTTCACCCCAGCATTCACCCATATTAGGGCAGCTACCAGAAGTGCAGATCGTGTGCAGGTTGTACTTGTCGACCAAGCCACGAAGTTCGGTGTATTTTTTTCCTGTTGGAAGCTTCACACGCAACCACTTCGGTTTTCTTTGTGGCGGTGCTACACTGGTTTCTGTTAGGGTACTCATTCACGCAAATTTCCACAAAGATACGACACACTTTTCAAAAGTAAATTCAAAGCACACTCAGATACCAAAGACTGAATCCGATCAAAAAAACGATCCCAGACCAGCTCAATATCCGCAAGAAAAGGGTAGGTCGCCAATTTGCTGGCGTATGACTGCTTTTGATGAGGGTGAAGTTAAGAATGGCATAGAATGGTGCGGTTACAAAGGATAGGATCGTGGCTATTTTGATCAATAAGCCCATTTCTGAAAGGAAAAAGGTGAAAATGACCATCGTGCCGAGTACCAATACAAGCATCCAAAAAATGTAGGTGTGACGTACGATTTTCGGGAACAACAGTTGACTGCATTTGGCCATAGCACGGGGTGAAGCGTCTAAAGTGGTCAAGGTGGTGCTAAACATCGTCGTAAAAGCCGCAATACCAATGATGAGATACGCCCAATCGCCTAGACTTGAAGTATATAAACGTATTAATTGTGAGGCAAAAGTAAGTCCGCTGTCGGCAAAAGTTTCTCCTGAAGGGTTCATGATCAGCGCGCCTAAAGCCACAAAACCCAGCCCTAGAAAAATAGTAGCTACATAACCAATATTAAAATCAAAGAGCGCGCCTTTAGCCGTAAAACTTTTCGATTGCTTCTTTTTTTCGAGCGCCCAGAGAGAGTGCCAAATAGAAATATCCAGCGGCGCCGGCATCCATCCCATGAAGGCAATTAGGAAAATAATGGCCTCCGAGTTGGTAGGTATGTGTTGTGCGAAGCTCAATTTTTCAGTGCTATTACCAGAGGCCAAGACGACCGCTACCAAGGTGCTTAGCGTTAAAACCAGGATGATCACCTTCATCAGATGGTCCAACAAGCGATAACGCCCTACTAGGAGAATGAGCAGACACAATGCGGTAATAATACCAGACCAAAGCACGAGATTTTCGGTAATTCCAAAAAGGTTAGCGGCCAAACCAGCCGTAACGATCGTGACTGCTGTTTGTATCGTGAACATGGTGGCAAGCGTTAATACAAAGTAGGCTAGCAACGCGGGTCTGCCAAGTTTTTGGTATCCTTCCAGCAGACTTTCTCCTGTAGCCATGGCATAACGCGGACCATATTGAAAAAAGGGGTATTTGAAGATGTTTACTAAAAGAAGTGCCCACAAAAGGCCAAATCCAAAATCAGCACCGGCACGTGTGGATTGAACGAGATGCGAAACGCCAATGGCAGCTCCCGCAAACAGCAAACCCGGACCTAATCTTTTAAGTAGTGAGGCCATCTTCCTTTCGTGATGCGATGATTTGCGCTAACAATTTTTTGGCGCGTAGCAGTTTCACCTTAATGGTGTTTATAGGTTCTTCGGTCTGTTTGGCGATTTCTCTGTAGCTCAGTTCTTGAAAATAGCGCAGATTGATCACCTCCTGATAGTGAGGTTTCAATTTTTTGATGTCTCTCAGTAGTTCCGCTAAATTTTGCTGGGTAATCAGCTTGTCTTCTGGGCTCGGGGCATCATCGGGGATTTGCAGGTAATTGTCTTCTACTTCGGTGGTATGCTTGCTAAGAAGTTCAGACTTTCGTTTCCGAATCAGGTCAATGTGTATATTCTTGGAAATGGTAATGAGCCACGTTTTGAAAGTGTAGCCTTCATCGTAGGTGTCTATTTTATCAAAAGCTTTAGCGAAGGCCTGAATGGTGATGTCTTCCGCATCATTTTCATTCTGGGTACGTTTCAACTGGAAGCCATATACATCATTCCAAAAGGCGTCTAATAGATAATTAAAGGCCTTCTGACTTCCTTCTTTGGCCTGTGTTATGTATGTGTGTAGTTCGGTTGGACTTGCTTCCAAGGAGCCGGTTTTGAGAATCTATTGGCAATAAATATAGCCAATTGCATGCAGATGAGCAGCACTTCTAGAAAAGGTAGCATCCAAATGAGATCTTTCTCTTTTAATTGCTTTGCTGCGAAACCATATACGAGATAGCTAGCCAGTAGTTTCCCTCCTAAAAGGGCCA
>CAWUKP010000078.1:0-9389 GCA_963922975.1 uncultured Spongiivirga sp.
TGGATCTCTAAGACTTATCCAGCGTATGCCATCAATTTCAAACTCACCAAGATTAGCAGGTTTAATCCTCAATTTATCCCCATTAAGAGTCTTAATCTTGAAACCATCATGCATCCCAAAAGGATAATCACTGATGTAACCTTGAATGGTATCCGCAGGTTTAGAGCCCAATAAGATTTCTTTTCTAGGGTTTTTTTCATTTTGGGCCCGTATCAAGCCTGTTATTAGTGTCAAAAAAAGGAGTACGGCATTTTTCATAATATTGATTTACAGGATCAGAGATATATTTTATCAAACTTCCCCCACATGAAATAAGGCGTCACCCTTACTTACTAAAGGTTTGTTATTGATGCAAAAGATAAATCCATCAAAAGGCGCTTTGATCGGTTTTCGGTTGTTGCCAAACGCATCTGAAATATGCCCAAGAATTTGTCCTTTCTTGATTTCACTTCCGTTGTGAATCACAGGGCAAAAAACACCGCCGTTGCGCGCCCTTAGCCAACGTCTTTTGTTGAGGTGAATGGTCTCATTATTCCCTGATCGCGTGTGATTGATATCGGCGACCATATCAAAATGGCGCACCAGTCGAATGATGCCTTCAATACCTTCATTGATGGCAAATTCATCAAAACGAGCACTTTCTCCACCTTCATAGACAATGATAGGTTTGTCGTTTTTGTAACATGCCTGACGAAATGATTTTGGAATCATCTTCGAGGCAAAATAGAAGGGTGCTCTAAAAACTTCAGCCAACTTTTTAGTATCGGGAATCTGTTCTGTATAGCGAATCTGAGGATGGTTATTACGCATCGATCCACCGGTGTGTAAGTCAATCCCAAAATCAATATGCTTTACGATTTCCTGCATGTGAGTATACGCGATTCTGGAGGCCAAGGAGCCCGATTTGCTTCCAGGGAAGCTGCGGTTTACATCTTTTCCATCCGTCACTTCTCGAGAATTGTAGATGAAGCCAAAAACATTGAGTAAAGGCACAATAACCACACATCCCTTTTTCAATCGTTCAAAATACTTGTTGGTCAGCATACGCCGACAAATTTCAACACCGTTAATCTCATCGCCATGCAAACCGCCTTGAATGAGCATGGTGGGACCTGGCTCTTTTCCATTGAACACATAAACCGGAATCTTGATAAGTGTGCCCGTGGGTAGTTTATCAATAGGAAGTTGCAGCAATTCCTTCTTTCCAGGAGGAATGACGGTGCCATAGATTAATTTGGTATTGTCCAATTCAGTGATTTGCGACATGCGCTTCAATGTGTTTAATAATTTCTCCAGCTACATTAACTTTCGTAGCTCCTTCTATGCCTTCCAAACCTGCTGAAGAATTCACTTCAATAACCAAAGGGCCACGATTCGAACGAATGATGTCTACACCCGCAACATCCAATCCTAAACTATTCGCACTCGTAACGGCCAAATCTTCTTCCTCCGTGGTGAGTTTTATTTCTTGAGTACTGCCTCCGCGATGGAGATTACTCCTGAAATCACCATTACTTTTTCTTCGCATACTAGCCACTACGCGATCACCCACCACATAGGCGCGAATATCTGCTCCATTGGCCTCTTCAATGAATTCCTGAAGTAGAACCATCTGATTCAACGAATGCATGGTTTCGATAATAGAAAGAGCAGATTGCTGACTTTCGGCCAGCATGACACCAAGTCCATGGGTACCTTCCAGAAATTTAATGATCACCTTTTCGCTACCCAACATAGAAAGTTGATGCTTTAACAGGGTTTTACTACTGGCAAATACGGTTCTTGGAATAGGCACATGATGTTCTACCAAATGTTGAAAGGTGAGTAGCTTGTTTCGTGAGCGTAAAATGCCAAAAGAACTGGCCACATTGTAGATGTCGCGCATTTCAAATTGGTTAACCACGAGCAGTCCTGGTTTGGTATAGGTAGCGCCAATTCTGGGAATGATGGCATCGGCAAATTCGGAAATGTCTTCACCGTGGTAAAACACCTTTCCCTGTGCCCCTTCGAAATACAAAGAACACTTTGTGTAGTCAACGATGCGCACTTCATGCCCACGTCGCTTGGCTTCTTTGACAATACGTTGCGTGGAATATAGGCGTTCGCCGATAGAAAGGACTCCAATTCTCATGAAAACAAAGCGATTTCCATGCAACAATATCGTAAATGCGGCCGACTTGTCACAGCATTTGTTTAAATTTTCTAAGTTTATTTTAAACGATTCTAAATAAGAAGCCCTATATGGAGAAAATTGCTTTGGAATCGTTTATCAGCTACCTTTGTAAGGCCAAAATAATAAGCAATTTTATGAGCGGAATTTTAAGTTCTTCGATTGGAAGAAAAGTAGCGATGGCGCTTTCTGCCTTCTTCCTCATGATTTTCTTGGTAATGCACGTATCTATTAACTTCACCTCAGTTTTCAGTGCAGACCTTTTCAATGAACTTTCACACTTTATGGGCACCAATCCTGTAATCCAAGGATTAATGCAACCCATTCTTATTCTTGGAGTTATTTTCCATTTTGTGATGGGTTTCATATTAGAGGCAAAAAACAGAGCTTCCCGCAGTGTGAGTTATGCGAAAAATAATGCGGGAGCCAATTCCAGTTGGATGTCTAGAAACATGTTGCTTTCTGGAGTGGTCATTTTGGCTTTTCTAGGCCTGCACATGTACGATTTTTGGGTGCATGAAATGACGGTGAAGTACATTGAAGGTGATATGTCAGGATTGCTTGCCGACGGAAGCGACTTTCGATACTATGAAGAATTACGGGAAAAGTTTGTAAGTCCTATTCGTGTGGCGATCTACTGTGTAGCTTTTGTATTGCTTTCGTTGCACCTCATACACGGGTTTAACTCGGCCTTTCAGTCCGTTGGCGCTAACAATAAGTACACAAAAGGTCTAAAAGGCTTTGGTAAGGTCTACTCCATTGGCGTTCCGCTTTTGTTTGTATTCATCGCACTTTACCACCACTTTACTCACTAAAAAAACAGCTATGGCAACCTTAGATTCTAAAATACCGGCTGGTCCATTAGCAGACAAATGGACGAATCATAAGAATAACATCAACCTAGTGAATCCAGCCAACAAGCGATTGATTGACGTCATCGTGGTTGGAACGGGTCTTGCTGGAGGTTCGGCTGCAGCCACCTTGGCAGAACTGGGCTACAATGTGAAAGCCTTCTGCTATCAAGATTCTCCTAGACGCGCGCACTCGATTGCGGCTCAAGGAGGCATCAATGCGGCTAAAAATTATCAAGGCGATGGGGATTCAACCTATCGTCTGTTTTACGATACGGTGAAAGGGGGCGATTATCGCTCACGGGAAGCCAATGTGTATCGATTGGCCGAGGTTTCTGCCAATATTATCGACCAGTGCGTAGCGCAAGGCGTTCCTTTTGCTAGAGATTACGGTGGTTTGTTAGACAACCGTTCTTTCGGGGGCGTTTTAGTTTCTAGAACTTTTTATGCCAAAGGACAAACGGGTCAACAATTATTACTAGGCGCCTATTCGGCGATGAATCGTCAGATTGGTCGTGGTAAGATCAAAATGTACAATCGCCACGAAATGTTGGATGTGGTGATTGTTGATGGCAAAGCCCGAGGCATCATTACACGAAATTTAGTAACTGGTGAAATTGAACGCCATTCGGCGCATGCCGTTGTACTAGGTACAGGAGGATACGGGAATGTATTCTTCCTCTCTACCAACGCCATGGGAAGTAACGTAACCGCTGCTTGGAAAGCGCATAAACGAGGTGCTTTCTTTGCCAATCCTTGCTTTACGCAAATTCACCCTACCTGTATTCCAGTTTCGGGCGATCATCAGTCTAAACTGACGTTGATGTCGGAGTCCTTACGGAACGACGGACGTATCTGGGTGCCAAAAAAATTAGAAGACGCGAAGGCCATTCGTGAGGGTTCATTGAAACCTACAGAACTCGCAGAAGAAGATCGAGATTACTACCTAGAACGCCGCTATCCTGCCTTTGGGAATTTGGTGCCACGTGATGTGGCTTCTCGTGCTGCCAAAGAACGTTGCGATGCAGGCTATGGAGTGAATGCAACTGGTGAAGCAGTTTATTTAGATTTCGCCGCCGCCATTGAACGCTATGGCCGCGAAGAAGCCCACGTTAAAGGCTTAGATGAAAACGATTTGGCCTTGGTGCAAAAGCTGGGTAAGGAGATTATCAAATCCAAATACGGAAACTTATTCCAGATGTATGAGAAGATCGTAGATCAAAACCCATACGAGACACCAATGATGATTTACCCTGCCGTACACTATACCATGGGCGGTGTTTGGGTAGATTACAATTTGATGACTACCGTACCTGGATTGTACTGCATCGGGGAAGCGAATTTCTCAGACCACGGAGCCAACAGACTAGGCGCTTCTGCCTTGATGCAAGGGCTGGCAGACGGGTATTTTGTACTTCCTTATACCATCGGAGATTATCTCGCTGATGATATCCGAACGGGCGCTATTTCGAATGAAACACCAGAGTTCGAAGCCGCAGAAAAACATGTTCGAGATCAAATTGATCGTTTGATTAATAACGACGGAAGTAAGTCTGTAGATCACTTCCACAAACGCTTGGGCAAGATCATGTGGAACAAGTGCGGGATGTCTCGTAACGAAAAAGACCTCAAAGATGCCATAGGCGAAATCAAAGCCCTTCGTGAAGAATTCTGGAAAGAGGTAAAAGTACCAGGAACCAATGAAGAGTACAACGAGGAGCTAGCCAAAGCACTACGAGTTGCTGATTTCTTGGAGTTAGGTGAATTGTTTGCGGTAGACGCTTTACACCGTGAAGAATCGGCTGGCGGACATTTTCGTGAAGAATACCAAACGCCAGAAGGTGAGGCGAAGCGTATGAAGGAATTCCAATTTGTTTCTGCGTGGGAATATGTCGGAGAACCTAGTGAGGCCAAGTTGCACAAAGAAGAGTTGGCCTATGAAAATATTGAAGTAAAAGAACGTTCATATAAGTAATTAAAAAGCTATGAAACTTACATTGAAAATATGGCGTCAAAAGAACGCTCAAGACAAAGGGAAGATGGTGGATTACCCCATCAATGACGTGTCGCCAGACATGTCTTTTCTTGAGATGTTGGATGTTTTGAATACCGAATTGATTGAAAAAGGAGAGGAACCTGTGGCCTTCGACCACGATTGTCGAGAAGGTATTTGTGGTTCGTGTTCATTGTATATCAACGGGGAGGCACACGGTCCAGACCGCGGTATCACCACTTGTCAGCTGCATATGCGCATGTTCAACGATGGCGATACGATTTACATCGAGCCTTGGAGAGCCAAAGCATTTCCGGTGATCAAAGATTTGATTGTAGATCGCAGTGCTTTTGATCGCATCCAGCATGCCGGAGGATTTATTTCAGTGAACACTTCTGGTAATACGATTGACGCGAACGCGATTCCTGTGAATAAGCACGATGCGGATACTGCTTTTGATGCGGCTACTTGTATTGGTTGTGGTGCCTGCGTGGCGAGTTGTAAGAACTCTTCTGCTATGTTGTTCGTTTCTGCAAAAGTTTCTCAATTTGCTTTGTTACCACAAGGTCAGGTAGAAGCCGCAGATCGTGTGATGAATATGGTAAAGCAAATGGACGAGGAGGGCTTCGGAAACTGTACCAATACAGGTGCTTGTGAAGTTGAATGTCCGAAAGGAATTTCCTTGGAAAACATCGCCCGAATGAACCGCGAATATCTAGCGGCTAGTTTGAAGGGTTAAGTTCAAAGCATATATCATAAACGAAAATCCTGAGCTCTGTAAGCTCGGGATTTTTTTGTTAGTTTTAGACATGATCAAGCACTCCTCTAAACTTCCTAGCGTCGGCACCACTATCTTCACCGTAATGAGCAAAATGGCTCATGAATATCGGGCCATCAATTTATCGCAGGGATATCCGGATTTTGATACAGATCCAAAGCTAGTGGAGTTGGTTACCCAAGCCATGAAGGAGGGTTACAATCAATACGCTCCGATGCAAGGTATTTATTCATTGCGTGAAGTCATTGCAGAAAAGATTGAACACCTGTATGGTCACTCCTATCATCCAGAAAGTGAGATTACGGTCACTGCAGGTGCTACCCAGGCTATTTTCACCATTATTTCCACGTTTATCCGGCCCGGAGACGAAGTGTTGTTGTTCAAGCCTGCGTACGACTGTTATGAACCTGCCATTGAAGTGCATGGAGGGATTCCTGTCTTTGTGCAGTTGAAAGGCAAGGAATACACCGTAGACTGGGCAGAGGTGGAAGCCAAGATTTCTTCGAAGACCAAAATGGTTATCGTCAACACGCCGCACAACCCCAGCGGAACAGTTATGAGCAAGGCAGATATGGAGAAGTTGGCTAGTTTGTTAGAGCAGACGGACATCATTTTACTGAGTGATGAGGTTTACGAGCATATTGTTTTCGACGGAGCGGCGCATCAAAGCGCTTCTCGATTTCCAAAATTGGCCGAACGTGCCTTTGTTTGTGCTTCTTTCGGGAAAACCTTCCACAACACAGGTTGGAAAATGGGCTATTGCGCGGCACCTAAGGTATTGATGGCTGAGTTTCAAAAAACGCATCAATTCAATGTGTTCTGTGCCAATCATCCCATGCAACGTGCTTTTGCCACCTATTTGAAGGATGCTTCCAACTATTTGAGCCTGCCTGAATTCTATCAAGAGAAGCGTGATTATTTCCTTGAATCTCTAGACGGTTCTTCTTTTCGTTGGAAACCTTCCAAAGGAACCTATTTCCAGTTATTGGAGTATAGTTCACTTTCAAACGAGGGGGATGTCGATTTCGCGAAACGACTTTGTCAGGAACACGGCTTAGCGGCGATTCCAGTATCTGTTTTCAACCTGAACGGACAAGACCATCAACAGCTCCGCTTTTGTTTCGCCAAAAAGAAAGAAACCTTGGATGCGGCAATAGCCATTCTACAACAACTCCGCTGAGCAGACCCATACAACTATACAATGCCTTGCGATGGGCACTAAAAAAGAAATTGTACCTTTACGGAACAATAGAATACTGATAAACAGCCAATTGTATTAAGTATTCCAGGTATAAAATCACCAACACTTTTTCGTGTTGTAAATGACCCAGCTCCGGGAAGATGACAGAGACTGCACAGTTGAGATTAACCCAAATTGTTTCTGAAAAACCTCAGCGACGGCTATTGGTTACGCCTGCTATTGCGAAAGCATTACAGGAGTTTCTCATCGAACGCTGTGACAACAACGTGCTGGTCATTAATACCAATATTGCACTAGATGTCTATCATTTTGAATCTTGTGAATGTTCGGAGCTGATTAAGCAACACTTGCTATTGCAACAAGAAACGGTGGCGAATTTCACATTCAAAGACTACACTTCTGAAAAAGAGGCTATAGAGCAGTTTGAACGTACCCTAACCCAGCTGGCAAAGCACCCACAGACCTTTTTAGCCTATTGTAAAAAGTTTGCTTTCAGGCTCAAGCGCGAACGTATCAATCAGCAGATCGTTTGGAAACTTTTTGATCACTTTGATGAGATCATTAAGAAATTAGAAGCTACCGGTACCATGCCTCATATTCGTAAGATCAAAGAAATTACGGCTTCTTTCAAAGAAATCTCTGGGCTGTCTGATCACGGTGAAACGGTAAAAGGACTCCTTGAGGGCTTAACCAATAACGAGCAGATTCTCAATTAAAATTGTTTTGCATCTCTTCGATGTTCTCAAACCAATGCTGGCAACCATGGTCGAGTAGCGTTTGTCGGTTTTTCAGGCCAATACCCACAAACTCCACCCCAATATTTTGTGCGGTCTGCAGATCCCAAAGTCCATCGCCGACTGAAATTACTCGCTTCTCTTCTTTCACATTAAAAAAACGACGCGCACGTGTTATGGCTTCTTGTACCATGGTCTCACGCGTGATGTGGTTGATGGAGGTGGCTAGTAAAGCCTCTGAAAGCCAAACCCCTGCTTCACGCATCTTATAATGCGTAGGTTGCGGAAAGGCACCCGTGGCGTAGGCGAAAGGAATACTTCTCGTCTTCAAATCATCAATAAATTGAGCCGCCCCGGGAATAGGCTCGGGAGGAGCCTGACGCTGAATTTCTTCACCCAGATATTGATCCAATTCTTGGTACAAATCTTCTTTAAAAGGACGGTCAAAGTTTTTCTCAAAATTGTACTGTAATGCATAACTATCCGTGTGATGTAAGTAGTTATCAAAATCTGTATCAATTTCTTGCAAACCCATACGACGAAAGGCCTTGACCAAAACCTCCACGTACGATTGTGCGCTGTCTAAAAGGGTGCCATCGATGTCGAAAATATAAAGGGGTTCATTCATAAAAGTTCAATTTTCATCAAATGATCGGTTTGTTCATCATTTCCAATCCAATAGGAATGTGTGTCGAAACGATATAGCCCGAGGCGCTCGTAGAAAGCGATGGCGCGCGTATTCTCTTCCCACACACCTAGCCATAATTCTTTCGCCGCCTTTGACTTAGCCAGCGCTAGGATTTGTTGAAAAACACGGCTGCCTAAACCCTTTCCTTGAAATTGCTCCAACATATAGAAACGCTCGAGCTCGATGCTATGCTTCAGTCGTAGATCGGATTGTGATGGAGGTTCATTCAACTTAAAATAACCTGCCAGCACATCGTTTTCATAGATAAAATAGAAATGCGCACACGGGTCTTCTAGTTGCTTTTGAAGTGTTTCAAGCGAAAACGCCCTATTTACGTACGTCCAAAAGTCGTCTGGATTGTTCTGCACCTCAAAGGCCGTGACAAAGGTTTCTTTTGAAATGGAGACCAGTTCCTCGAGTTGATGAAGTTGACAAGATTCAATGCTTATCATACTTCAAAAGTACTGCGAAAAGGAAGTTAATAAAAGCGTATTTTTAAACGATGGAAACGAATCGTTTGCACGTATCGCTTATTCAGACGGATTTGGTCTGGGAACACCCTAAAGCCAATCGTTTGGCGTTGTCAGAGAAGTTATCGCGTGTACATCCTGAGAGCGATTTGATCGTTTTACCGGAAATGTTCACCTCAGGGTTCACCATGAATCCTTCGGTGGTTGCAGAATCGATGAGTGGTGAAACCGTACAGTGGATGCAAGAGATGGCGACAAAGACCCAAGCAGCTTTACTAGGGAGCTTGGTGATTGCGGAAGGAGGACATTACTTCAATCGGCTGCTAATGGTTCATCCTGATGGAACCATTGATCAGTACGATAAGCGGCATACGTTTACGTTGGCGGGCGAAGATAAAGTGTATACAGCAGGTTCCTCAAGAAAGGTTTTCGAGTTCCGCGGGTGGAAAATCTGTCCTCAAATCTGCTACGATCTTCGGTTTCCAGTGTGGTCGCGAAACGATC
>CAWUKP010000079.1:0-9193 GCA_963922975.1 uncultured Spongiivirga sp.
ATTCTATTTTGATAGCGGGATACGAAGACATAGCGATGCATGAATCGTCTAGCATGGATTCTTGTTGAGCATTCAGCATTTTTGTGGATAATACTTGCCTCACTTATTAGAATCCATTTGTGTTTTGATAGTCTTCATCAACTCCCGTCCGCCTTGATCTAGAAGCCGCTGCGCCATTTGCTCGCCGAGCCCGGCAATTTTGGTAAGAGGCACTGTTTCCTCAACGGTTAATTTCTGCTTTCCATCCAAGGAAAAGAGCGCTCCTTGAAAGTGGAGTTGATCGCCCTCGATTTTGGCTAGTGCGCCAATAGGGGCGGTGCATCCACCTTCTAGTGTTCTGAGAAATGCACGTTCTACCGTAGTGCATTGTTCTGTTGTAGTATCATTCAACCGCGAGATGGCTTCTCGGCAGAAGTTGTCTTCTTCATTCACTGCAACCATCATAGCACCTTGTGCCGGAGCTGGGAGCATCCATTCTAACACTTCATAGTGTGCGGGGAGAAGATCGATTCGTTCGAGCCCGGCGGCCGCAAAAATGGCTCCATCCCAAGGATGATCCTTAAGTTTTTGTAGTCGCGTATTCACGTTTCCTCTTAAATCTTCAATACGGTGATTGGGATATCGGTGAAGCCATTGGGCTTTACGCCTAAGGCTTCCTGTCGCAATGGTGCCGGTTTCTTTTAGAAAAGTTAAGTCTCCTTTATGAACAAGCAAATCGTGTACCTTAGCTCTTGGTAAAACAGCACCTTGCAAGATACCATTAGGCAAAGCAGTGGGTACATCTTTAAAGCTGTGTACGGCAATGTCAATGCTTCCATTGATCATGGCCACGTCCAGTGTTTTTGTGAAAATTCCCGTAATACCCAACTCGTACAATGGTTTATCTAGGATGAGATCCCCTGTGGATTTCACGGCCACCAAAGAAGTTGCAAAACCCAGAGTTTCTAGACGATCTTGCACGTTGCGAGCCTGCCACAGAGCCAATTGGCTATCTCTTGTGCCAATGCGAATACTGCGTTTCATTAAGAGTCTACTTCGAGTTGGAATACCTTTTTGATCAGTTCTAAACTTTCGTCTGAAGCAGTCTTATCCGTCTTTAAGTGGTTGGCAAAGTGCGTGGTGATTTTTTGGATGATGCGATCGCTGATCACTTCTGCTTGATGGTCATTGAAGTCCTCTAATTTCTTTCGCTGGAAGTTGAGTTCAGCCTCTTTGATATGACTCAATTTCTGTTTCAAAGCCTGGATGGTAGGCGCAAATTTCCTAGTTTCCAACCACTGGGTAAATTCACCCTTCACTTCATCAATAATACCTTCAGCTTTTGGTATATCAGCCTTTCTACGCTCTAGAGTTTCATCAGTCATTTGAGAAAGGTGATCCATATGAACGAGCGTCACCTCGTTATGATCGGTTACATCGTTGGAGACATTTTTTGGAATCGACAAGTCTAGAATGAGCAGCGGCTTGTTAATGTGTAGCAAAGCTTTTGTTACCGTTGGGTGTTGAGCGCCTGTAGCCACAATAAGTACATCCGACTTACGAATTTCGGCTTGTAAATCTCCGTAGTCTTTCACCACCAAATTGAATTTTCCGGCCACACGCTCTGCCTTATCCTTCGTTCTATTGATTAAAGTGATGTGCTTGTTGGAAGTATGCTTCACCAGGTTATCGCAGGTATTGCGACCAATTTTACCCGTCCCAAATAATAGAATATTCTTATCAGAAACATTGGCCACATTTTTCAAAATGTATTGCACAGAGGCAAAAGAGACAGAAGTGGCTCCGCTGGAAAGTAAGGTTTCGTTTTTGATGCGTTTACTAGCTTGGATGACAGAGTTGATTAAACGCTCCAAAAAATGGTTGGTCAACCCCAACTTTTTAGATTTTGTAAAACTCTGCTTTAATTGGCTAATGATTTCAAAATCTCCCAAGATTTGACTGTCTAATCCAGTCCCTACACGAAATAAATGGTTAATCGCTTCGTAGTTTTTAAGCACATAACCAACTTCTTGAAAAGCTTCAACTGTACCACGAGAGTTCCCGCAGAGCAATTGAATCAATTGAAAAGGGTGCTGTGCAAATCCGTAGATTTCGGTGCGATTGCAAGTTGAGGTCACCAAAAGCTCTTGAATCCCTGAGGATTTGGCTTGCTGCAGAAGATTGGACACCGCTGTTGCGTCTAAACTGAATAACCCACGCGTTTCAGCATCTGCTTTTTGATAGCTGAGGCCGATGGCGTAGAAAGAATTCTGTTTTGAAAGATGATATTGTTGCATGTTGTTTTCCACAAACGATGACAAAAATACGTGATAGAAAAAGTCAAAAACAACGCTAGAGGTACTTTTAATGTCGATAGAAGTAGTGAATGGTCTTCTGGCGACACTTTCCTGCTGAAAATTAGTACTTTTGAGCAATAATAAGGGATAAGAGTTAATTTATTTGGAATGATTCTAAATAATAACTTTCAGTACTTATGAAAATTCTATGGAAAAAAATGTCGCTAGAGGTTCCTTTGAAGAAATTCATGTAGAGGACGGGTTTCTCCTCTTCAAGTTTCAGAATGAATCTACTGAAAATCAACAAGTTGAACGAGATATTGACAGTACGTTTATTCAATTACACTTTTGTTTGAAAGGCAATGCTAAGTTCATTTTCAACCAAGGGAATTATGTATTTCCGGTGCGAGAGGAAATGTCTCTTTTGCTCTATAATCCACAACGGGATTTACCTATTAACCTTGAATTAGCTCCCAACACCTGGCTGATTTCGGTAGTGATGTCTATCAAAAAGTTTCATGCACTCTTTTCGGAGGAAGCCCATCATATTCACTTTATCAGTGATGAGAACAAAGACAAAAAGTACTATACCGATGGAGCGATCAGTCCAGCAATGGCGGTAGTTCTAAGCCAGCTGATGGGAAGTAATCTGCATCCTTCCATTAAAAAATTATACCTAAAAGGCAAGATCTACGAATTGATAGGCTTGTATTTTAACATCAATGAGGATGCTGATGTAGAGCAATGCCCCTTTCTGGTGGATGAAGAGAATGTTCGAAAAATTCGCAAGGCAAAAGATATCATCTTGGAACGGATGGCCGAGCCTCCAGGGCTTCAAGAGCTTTCCGAAGAAATTGGACTGAGCCTTAAAAAGCTTAAGGAGGGCTTCAAGCAACTCTATGGCGATACGGTGTATGGATTCCTTTTGGATTATAAAATGGAAGTGGCTCGTAAAATGCTGGAAAGTGGTCAATACAATGTGAATGAAGTGGGACTCAAAATTGGCTACAGCACATCAAGTCACTTTATAGCCGCATTTAAAAAGAAGTTTGGAACGACCCCTAAGAAATATTTGATGTCCTTATCTTCGTAAAAAATTTGCAATGAAGGGAGTATTGTTGGTCAATTTGGGCTCTCCAGACAGCCCGAATCCCAAAGATGTTAAGCGCTACTTAGGAGAATTTTTAATGGACGAACGGGTCATTGATGTACCCTATTGGTTTCGTTCCTTTTTGGTGAAAGGAATTATTCTCAACACACGTCCTAAGAAATCCGCAGAAGCCTATCAGAAAATTTGGTGGGAAGAAGGGTCGCCACTCATCGTGCTATCAGAACGACTGCGCGAAAAGGTGGATACCTTCACTTCAGTACCCATTTCTTTAGCCATGCGTTACGGCAAACCATCCATCGAAACTGGCTTGCGTGAATTACAGGAAAAAGGAGTGGATGAAGTACTCCTCATCCCGTTGTACCCGCAGTTTGCCATGGCTACAACAGAGACCATTCTCGTATTGGCGGAAGAATTGCGAAAAGAACACTTTCCGCAAATGAGCTTTACCAGTGTTCCAGCCTTTTACAATCACCCAGACTACATTCGTGTGCTTTCCAATTCCATTCAAGAAAGCTTGCAAGGCAAAGAATGGGATCACTTATTGTTCAGTTATCACGGCGTTCCTGAAAGACACATTCGAAAGAGCGATGTGACCAATTCGCATTGTAAAATTGACGGCTCTTGCTGCCAAACGCCTTCGCCCGCACATCAATATTGCTACCGTCATCAATGTTTTGAAACTACCCGATTGGTTGCTGAATATTTAGAACTAAAAGAAGGCACATATTCTACCTCTTTCCAATCGCGTTTGGGGGTAGATCCCTGGCTACAACCTTACACCGATCGCACCATTGATAAGATGGGGAAACAAGGTGTTGAAAAACTGGCCATTGTAACTCCAGCCTTCGTTTCCGATTGCTTGGAAACTTTGGAAGAAATTGCCATGGAGGGTGAAGAGATTTTCCATGAGGCTGGTGGCAAAGATTTTCATTTCATTCCTTGTATCAACGATCGCGAAGACTGGGTAAAAGTTCTGGCACGCTGGGTAGATCAGTGGGCCATGGCCGAAAATGCAATGGCCTAATGAAGCGCGCCTCTTCTGAAGAATTAGGGACACAACCTATTGGAAAATTACTAGTGAAACAGGCCGTACCGGCTTCCATCGGTATTCTGGTGATGTCCTTGAACATCCTGGTAGATACGATTTTCGTTGGTAACTGGATCGGTTCCGTGGCTATTGCGGCCATCAATGTGGTGCTCCCAGTATCTTTTTTCATTGCCGCTTTAGGAATGGCCATTGGTATCGGAGGATCTTCCATCATATCTCGTGCTTTAGGAGAGGGCAATAAGAGCAGGGCACTCACCTCTTTCGGGAATCAAATCACCTTAACCTTACTGTTGACGATTACCTTGGTGGTTTTCGGATTGTGGTTTAGGGAAAGCATTATTCCCAGCTTTGGAGGAAAAGGCGCCATCTTCGAACCGGCTAAGATTTACTACACCATTGTGTTATACGGAGTGCCGTTTCTTGCGCTTTGTATGATGGGGAATAACGTAATACGTGCTGAGGGGAAACCTAAATTCGCCATGATCGCTATGATCATTCCTTCAGTAGGGAATTTACTGCTAGACTATATTCTCATCTATATTTTCGATTTAGGAATGTACGGCGCGGCATGGGCAACCACCACTTCCTATGTTTTGTGTTTAAGTTATATCGTTTGGTTTTTCTTTTCCAAGAATTCTGAGCTCAAAATCGACTTTTCGCACTTCGGATTGAAGCTGGACATCATCAAAGAAATCGGTTCACTTGGAGGAGTTACATTAGCGCGACAGGCTGTGGTAAGCGTCACCTATCTGTTTTTAAACAACATCCTATTCGAACTCGGAGGTGAAGCCTTGGTAACGGTATATGCCATTATTGGGCGTATGTTGATGTTCGCCTTGTTTCCCGTCCTCGGAATCACCCAAGGATTCATGCCGATTGCTGGCTATAATTATGGAGCCCAACAGTATCCAAGAGTGCGAGAGACGATCCGAACAGCGATCAAATATGCAGCTTTGTTAGGAGTTCTAATTCTAAGCTTGATTTTACTCTTCCCAACCTTCATTACAAGTGTTTTTACCCAAGATGTAGCCGTCCTTGAAAAAGCGCCACCCGCGATGCGCTATGTGTTTTTAGCCACGCCCATTGTGGTGTTGCAACTCATAGGGTCGGCTTATTTTCAAGCTGTTGGGAAAGCGGTTCCTGCCTTGTTACTGACCTTAACACGACAAGGTTTTTTCTTCATTCCCCTAATACTCATACTGCCAAAGTTTTGGGGAGAGTTTGGCGTTTGGATTTCTTTTCCAATTGCTGATTTTTTATCAACCGTGGTCACTGCCTATTTCCTCAATAATGAGGTGCGCAGAAATCTACTTCCCAAAGCTGCGTAGCAAATCCTCAAATTCTCCGTATTTTTAGAGGGCTAACTCAAAACCATTCTGTGATGCGTCATCGAACTATCCTCAAGGCCGCAATTGCTGCCGCATTGATGCTTTTTTTCTTAATTCCAGTTGAAGCCCAACGTAGAAAATCTAAAACCAATAGTGAAGTCTTTCCTGAAGAACTGTATGCTTCTTTAGAATATCGCTTAGTAGGCCCTTTTCGTGGCGGACGTTCTGCGGCTGTAACGGGCGTACCAGGCAAGCCCAATCTTTTCTATTTCGGCGCTACTGGCGGCGGTGTGTGGCGTACGGAAGATGGGGGAAGAACCTGGGAGAATATCTCTGATGGTTTTTTTGGAGGAAGTATCGGTTCTGTAACTGTGGCGAAAAGCGATCCGAACGTGATCTATGTCGGCGGAGGCGAAAAGACCGTTCGTGGGAATGTCTCTTCAGGCTATGGCATTTGGAAGAGTGAAGATGCAGGAAGTACCTGGAAATCCATGGGCTTGGAAAATTCAAGACACGTTTCAAGAATTGCGGTACACCCTGCAAACCATGATGTCGTCTACGCGGCCGTTATGGGCAATATTTATAAACCTTCCCAAGACCGCGGAGTATACAAAAGTACCGATGGCGGCAAAACGTGGAGAAAAACCTTGTTTGCCAATGATCAGTCAGGTGCGGTTGATCTCAGAATGGATCCGACCAATCCGCGAATTCTTTATGCTTCCACCTGGCGCGTACAACGCACACCCTACAGCCTAAGTAGTGGTGGGGATGGCTCTGCTCTATGGAAAAGTACGGATAGTGGAGAAACCTGGACCGAAATCTCCACGAATAAAGGATTTCCTGATGGAACACTAGGCATCATTGGCGTTACCGTTTCCCCCGTGAACAACCAACAGGT
Organism: uncultured Spongiivirga sp.; assembly: GCA_963922975.1. Lineage (GTDB taxonomy): Bacteria > Bacteroidota > Bacteroidia > Flavobacteriales > Flavobacteriaceae > JANQRC01. The sequence continues at coordinate 6,662 of CAWUKP010000079.1, forward strand.
TTGGGCCATTGTAGAAAATCAGAAAAAGGGAGGGGTGTATCGCTCCGAAGATGGGGGTAAAACCTGGAGTCAGGTAAATAGCTCGCGAAGCCTGCGTCAGCGTGCGTGGTACTACACTCGAATTTATGCAGATCCTCAAGATGAAGATGTGGTGTATGTGGTGAATGTGAATTACCACAAATCGAAAGACGGCGGCAAAACTTTTGAGAGTAAGCGCGCTCCTCATGGCGACCACCACGACCTCTGGATTGCCCCCGAGAATCCCAATCGAATGATTATTGGAGACGATGGCGGAGCTCAAGTTTCTTATGATGGCGGCGAAACATGGAGCACGTATCATAATCAACCTACTTCACAATTTTACCGAGTTACAACTGACAATCACTTTCCCTATCGTATCTACGCAGCACAACAAGACAATTCAACCATTCGAATCAGTCATCGCAGTGATGGATTTAGTATTGATGAAGACGATTGGGAATCGACAGCTGGCGGCGAATCTGCCCATATTGCTGTGGATCCAGAAGACAACGACATCGTCTATGGAGGAAGTTATGGTGGATTCTTAACCCGCGTGAACCATAAAACAGGAACTGTACGAGCTATCAACGTTTGGCCGGATAATCCGATGGGTTACGGAGCGGAAGGTATGAAGTATCGTTTCCAATGGAATTTCCCCATCATTTTCAGCAAACACAATCCAAATCGCTTGTATACCTTTTCCCAACATGTACATGTATCTGAGAATGAAGGTCAGAGTTGGAAGATCATTAGTCCAGATTTAACCCGAAATGATCCTGAAAAGTTAAAATCTTCTGGAGGACCCATTACGCAAGACAACACAGGAGTGGAGTATTACTGTACCATTTTTGCGGCCAATGAAAGTCCGCTGCAAGAAGGATTACTTTGGGTAGGAAGTGACGATGGCCGAGTGCACGTCACTCGAAATGGCGGACAAAATTGGGAAGAAGTGACCCCGAAAGGCGCTCCTAAGTGGTTAATGATCAATAGTATTGAACCATCACCTTTTGATGCAGGTACTTGCTACGTGGCTGGAACCCTATACAAAACCGGAGACTTTGCGCCTTATCTGTACAAAACGACGGACTATGGGAAATCGTGGACAAAAATTACTAATGGTATTGATGGGGAACACTTCACACGCACCCTAAGAGCCGATCCTAAACAAAAAGGCTTGCTCTATGCCGGAACGGAAACGGGCATGTACATTTCTTTTAATGACGGTAGTAGCTGGCAGAAATTTCAATTGAACTTGCCTATCGTTCCCATCACTGATTTGGTGGTGAAGGATGATAATCTGATTGTGGCTACCCAAGGGAGAAGTTTGTGGATCATCGATGACTTAACCGTACTTCGTCAGTTGAGTAATTCGATGAAATCAAAAGCAGCCGTGCTTTTCAAACCAAAAGATAGTTATCGCACTAAAGGTGGCGGCGGCAGAACATCTAAAACGGCTGGAACCAATCATCCAAATGGCGTCGTCACACACTTCTACCTGAAAGCCTACGATGAAAAGAAAGATACGATTTCGTTGACTTTTTTCGACCGTAAAAACGATACGATCAAGTCATTCAGTAATCATTCCAAAGAAAACAAAATCAACAAGTTGAAGAAGGGCGGTAATTCCTTTGTGTGGAATATGCGTTATGAAGGCGCCGAGCGCCTAAGTGGAATGATCCTTTGGTGGGCCAATTTGAATGGTGCGAAAGCCATTCCTGGAGGCTACAAGGTTCGATTGGATGTGAATGGCGAAACCCAAGAGCAGGATTTCAGAATTCTTGCCGATCCGCGTGCCGAAGTGACCACTGCGGATATGCAGCGACAATTTGAATTTGTGAAAAGCGTGAACGAAACGGTCGATAAAGCGCATAAAAGCATCAAGAAAATTCGGAAGGTGAATGAACAATTGGATGCGTTCACCAAGCAGTATAAAGACGATGATCGGGTGAAAGAACTAGTAGAAAAAGCCAAAGAGATGAAGAAGCAACTCACAAAAGTGGAGGAGGCCTTGTATCAGACCAAAAACCGCAGTCGTCAAGATCCGTTGAACTTCCCAATTAGGCTTACTAACAAACTAGGTCATTTGAATAGTCTCGTTACGCTCGACGATTTCCCGCCTACAGATCAAGACATTGCTGTCAAAAACGAGTTAACTACTAAAATCAATGAACAGCTCGCAGCTTTTGATACTGTCATGGATGAAGAAGTGGCCAAGTTCAACGCTGCGTTCAACACATTACAACTGAAATATCTTTCTACGGAAGACTAAAAAAAGTAGAGGCATGCATTGTTTTCAACTACCTTTGCAGGCCTAAACCTTTTACTTTTGGGAGAGTACTACAATCATATAAAAGCACTACACCTGATCTTTGTGGTGACATGGTTTGCGGGTTTGTTCTATATCCCACGATTGTTTATGTATCACATTGAAGCCTTGGAAAAAGCTTCTCCAGAGCGCGAAATTCTGAGCGCACAGCTGAAACTCATGACCAAACGGTTGTGGTACATCAT
>CAWUKP010000080.1:0-9182 GCA_963922975.1 uncultured Spongiivirga sp.
CTATCTATTTCATTGCCGCCAAACCTAGTGTCGCTCGCTGGAGAAAGAAAAAAAGCTATCTGCGTTTCAATCTTTTATTGGCGCGATTCGCGGAGCGAAAGGATATAGGATTTATCGATGTGTGGAATCCGATGCTGAACGAAGAAGGAGAGCCCATCAAAGAGCTTTTCATTGACGATAAACTGCACATGAACGAAAAAGGATATTCCATCTGGAAGGATGTGATACAACCTTATCTCGAAGAATAAGTCTTACTGGCTGTATTTTTCTAAGCGCTTCAACTCGCCAGCAATTTGGGCCTTCCACTTGAGTTGCACTTCTTTATTTAAGGAATAATTAGTAGCCTCATCATACGCTTGCTGCATGCGTTTCATTTCGCCATTGGTCAGCTCGTAGAGGGCTTGCATTTCCTTCCTAAGATTCTTGGTGAATGTTTTGTAAGCAATGCGCTTGCGAAGTTTTCTAGCATGCAATTCCGCAATATCAAAGTGTAATTGTTCGTGCAACAACAGATTGTCGGTAGCCAATTCCTTTTTGTACCAAGAATTTTGCGGATAGAAGAAGCATTTCACCTTAGAATCATAGGTAACTTCATCCCCTTTAATATTCCCAGAGAATTCATGCGTCATTCCCGAAGAAGTAGTGGCCGCCCATGGCACCTCATAATTGGCTTCAGCTTTAAAATCGGACCACTTAAGTCGTCGCTCTTCCGACCACTTAATGCGCTCATCAGGTGGAGAAACCAGCCCCAAAAAGCTCATCAATACAAGTATGAGATTTCCCCAAGACATTACCAATGGAAGGTCACAACTTTTTCAATATCTGGATGTAAACTGTAGTGCACCGGACACGTATTCGCTGTGTGTTCTAAAACTTTGATGGTCTTCGCCTCCAAGCCTTTAGGCATGTGTAAGGTCACTTCAATTTTGGCAATTCTTCTCGGATCAGCGGCCATATGCTTGGTCACTTCCGCAGAAGCTCCTCTTAGATCCACCTCCATCGCTCTTGCTTTGATGCCCATCATAGTAAGCATACAGCTGGCCAGTCCTGTAGCAACCGTATCTGTGGGTGAAAAAGCTTCGCCTTTACCGTTGTTATCAGTAGGTGCATCTGTGATAAATTCATTGCTTGACTTGAGATGTACGCAGGTAGTACGCAGATCGCCGTTGTAGGTAACTTTTGATGTCATTACTGAACTTCTTTAAGGCCAAGGTCTTCATACTTCACGATATACGTTCCTTGATTTTCATAACCACCCAACAACTTTTTTCCGTATTCGAACTTTCCTTCATAGAGGCGAAGTGAAGGCAACCGTTCATTCGCTTCATACAAATCACCGCTATACGCCAATTTCAAGATCACATCAAGGGTCACGTCAAAACCGCGGGAAGCATCTCGATTTGGCATCATGTTATACGCACGGTAAAAGCGTTGCTCAAACTGCTGATATGGACTATCCTCTGAAGGACATTCGGCGCTGGGAAAGTGAAAATTAAGCGCTGACAAATACGAATTAGAGATGTTATCATCATCATAGACGTCACCTCTATACGTAGTAAACAAGGTAATTTTCTTAGTGGGCGTCAACTGTGAATTCAATACAGATGTTGCACTGGTAATCAACTCCAAATTCTCTGATTCTAAAATGACCCAGGTCTCTTTAAATTCTTGAATGCGATCCTGCATGTCCGGCAAACTGATATAGGCGTCTTCATAGACCTTGATCACCGTAGCATTTGGAAAGTTCTGTAACAATTTCGCCTTGGCCACTGCATTCTTGCTGTCGGCAATGATGAGTACCGTTTTATCCGCAGCGTGCTCTTGCAGATACTTCAGCATGCGTTCGCGCAATAATTCCTCTTTGGGAACCGACTGAAACAAATTCCGTGTAGAACGTATACGCTTATCACTCAACGGAGATACCACAGGCACATCGTAGGAACGCAGTTGCCCGCTAGCATACTCCAGATTATCTGGAATAAGTGGACCAATGACGGCCTGGTAATTTGAAAAATCATTAGATGCAAGGATATTGCTGACCTTTGTTCTACTGTTTTCGGTATCAAAAACCTTAGCACTCACATGGATACCTTGCTCCGCAGCAAATTCCATGGCCAATTTAGCTCCAGCATAGAAATCGGCAGCTACTGTGTATAAATTCCTTTTGGAAAGACGTGCCATGGCTTCCTTTTCTTCGCCCAGCGAAATGCTATTGAGTCGAAAAGGGATCATAAAGGCCACATTTACACGGCTTCCTGTTGCAATGCTGTCTAGAATGTTAAATCGTTCAACAAGTAGGTTGTTATTCAGCTCAAACTGTCCGTCATTGGCACTTTCAGGAAGCTTAAGGATCATACCCGCTTTAAGACCATCTTTTAATGCTGGATTTAGAGCTACCATGTCTTCTTCTGACATTTTCAGCTTGTTCTGCAGCGAGTACATGGTTTCTTGAGGCTTCACTTCGTAGAAAATAAAACCATTACCAGCACCACCAGAATTTCCAGGTAGCTTCAACTCCATGCCTGCTTTCAGGCCGTCTTTAAGTGCTGGATTCAGCCGAACCAACTGATCTACGGATACGTTATACTGTTTGGTTAACGAATAAATGGTTTCCTTTGGTTGCACCACATGAATAGTCGAATTTTGAGTTTCCGTTATGGTATTCTCCGTTTTGGGAACATTGATGGTTTCCCCTATCTGCAACACCTGGCCCATTTGGGGGTTCAAGGCTTTGAACTCTTCCAGCGTTAATCCGTAGCGATGCGAAATGCTCCACATCGTTTCTTGCGGCTTCACGATATAAGCAACAGTTTCGGTTGCCTCTTCCACCAAGTCGTTAGGATCAACTTCTTTGAACTTCGGAATGCGAATCTTCATTCGCTTTTTCAACTGCTGGCTATATAATTCCTTGTTGTAGCGTTTGATATCTTCTTCCGTGATGTTGTAGCGCTTGGCTATGCTGTACAAGGTTTCTTTTCTTCGCACCTTATGCGTGATGAAACGCTCTACTTCGCGCTCTTGTTCTTGTGTTGTTTGCGGATTCGAAGACGTAGTTTGTACTCTAGGCGGTTCTGGTTCCGCGTAGGTATTGGCACCCCGTGATATAACAAGCTTCATCCCTTCACTGATTCCATTTTGGGCATCTGGATTCAACTTTATAATCGCGTAAGGCGAAGTTTTATAGGTGCGGGCAATACTGGTCAGCGTTTCCCCTGAACTCACTGTATGCTCTTGTAAATTTTGAGCGGTCCCCGTAAAACTACACAGCGCAAAACTGAAGGCTATGAGTATCGATTTCATGATTGTCATTATTCCCATTCTATGGTTGCTGGCGGTTTCGAACTTATGTCGTACACTACTCTATTAACGCCTTTTACCTTGTTTATTATTTCGTTTGAGGTCTTTTGCAGGAATTCGTAGGGTAAATTCACCCAATCGGCCGTCATTCCATCGGTACTCTCAACTGCCCGAAGTGCTACACACTTTTCATAAGTGCGCTCATCGCCCATCACACCCACCGACTGTACGGGTAACAACATGGCTCCGGCTTGCCAAACCTTGTTGTACAGCCCCCAATCTTTGAGACCTTGAACAAAAATATGATCGACTTCTTGCAACATTGCTACTTTCTCCGCAGTGATATCTCCTAAGATACGAATTCCCAAACCAGGACCCGGAAAGGGATGTCTTCCTAGCAATTCTGCATCAATGCTTAGCGAAGCACCTACCCGTCGCACTTCATCTTTGAACAGCGACTTCAAGGGTTCCACCACCTTCAACTTCATAAAATCAGGCAACCCACCTACATTGTGATGCGATTTGATCGTTGCCGAAGGTCCGCCAGTAGCGGAGACTGATTCTATGACGTCTGGATAAATCGTTCCCTGCCCCAGCCATTGCGCATCCTCAATATGATGTGCTTCGTCGTCAAAAACCTCAATGAACACGCGACCAATCGCTTTTCGTTTGAGCTCTGGGTCTTCAATTCCTTTCAAGGCTTCCAAAAAGCGTGCCGAAGCATCGACACCCTTCACATTCAGACCCATGCCTTCATATTGCTTGAGCACATTTGCAAACTCATTCTTGCGAAGCAAACCATTGTTCACAAAAATACAGTGTAAATGATCGCCAATGGCCTTATTGAGTAACACAGCGGCTACGGTCGAATCAACTCCACCTGACAATCCAAGTACTACTTTTTCGTTGCCGATCTTGGCCTTCAGCTCTTCCACCGTTTCCTCTACAAAGGCGTTGGGTGTCCAGTCTTGCTGCACGCCCGCAATACGAACTAAGAAGTTTTCCAACAAGGTCTTCCCATCTTTGGAATGATATACTTCTGGGTGAAATTGCAGTCCATAGCTCTCTTCTCCAGCCATTTTGAAAGCCGCATTTTCAACATCGGCTGTACTGGCCAACAGTTCGCCCCCTGAGGGCAAATGCTTGATGGTGTCACTGTGACTCATCCACACCTGACTCTCCGTTGGAATATTTTCAAAAAGCGGATTGCTTTGTGCAACAAACGACAGTTTGGCACGACCGTATTCGCGTGTGGCAGATGGTGCCACTTCACCCCCGTTGAAATGCGCCAGATATTGCGCTCCGTAGCAGACGGCTAACACAGGCTTTTTGCCACGTATTTCAGACAAATCTGGGTGCAGTACATCTTCGCCGCGAACCGAATTCGGGCTACCAGATAGAATAACCGCTTTGTAACTCTGAATGTCTTTAGGAATCTTGTTGAAGGGAACGATCTCGGAATAGGTGTTCAGCTCGCGAACACGGCGACCAATCAATTGGGTGTATTGGCTTCCGAAATCCAAAATGAGGATCTTGTCATGTTGCATGCGCAAAAATAGTGATTTGGCGATTTTTGGAAAGCAGAAATGGGTATATTTATAGGAAGTTTTATACCACTTTTCAACATGAAACACCTAACCGCCATTATTTTCGGATTGGCCATTGTGTTGGCCGCCTTCTTTTTAGGAAACGCCTATGTACAGCGTGCTCAAAAGCCGCGCATCATTTCAGTGACAGGCTTAGGCAATCAAGATTTTACCTCTGATTTGATTGTTTGGGAAGGAAGATTTACTACCAGCAATCCAGACTTGAAAACCGCATTTGACCGTTTAAATCGCGATAAAGAAATGGTGAAGGCCTATTTAGTCTCCAAGGGAATTGCCGCTGAAGCAATCATTTTTAACTCTGTGCAAACCAATGAGTTATTTGACAATCGTTATGAGAATGGCAATTATGTGGGCAATGTATTCCGTGGGTATCAACTGCAACAAAGTCTTTCTATCGAATCGACTGATGTTGCTAAAATTGAAGGTATTTCCAGGGAAATCACAGAGTTGCTCAATAAAGGCGTACAGTTCAATTCGAATCCGCCTCGCTACTATTATACCAAGCTAGCCGATTTGAAAATTGAAATGATCTCAAAAGCTACTGAAGATGCGCGCATCCGTGCGGAAAAAATTGCCGAAAACGCGGGCGGAAAATTGGGAGATTTGATCTCTGCCAAAATGGGCGTTTTTCAGATCACTGGTCAAAACTCGGGTGAGGATTATTCTTGGGGAGGCTCGTTCAATACTTCTTCCAAAAATAAAACAGCTTCCATCACGATGCGTCTAGAATACAGTGCTGACTAAGTATAAAACCTATTGGTTATGAACACGTTCACGGCTACTTTAAAAAAACATTGGATCGTTCTTTCATTGCTGCTATTCATTGTGATAGCCATTCAGGCTACGGCTTGGTATTTCAGAACATTTGCTGGGAAGATTGCTACTGAATCCTTTGCGCCCTACACGGAGAGTTTTCAGCTGTATGAAAAGGTGGTCAAACGGGGAGATTTGCCCGAAATTCAAATGGCCAATGCTATTGATATGCTGCAACAAGCTGAAAAGCACAAAGCACACCATGAAGAAATTGCACTTTCGGTTTTCAAATATCGCTATTCAACCGTGACAATGCTTTTGATCTGCTCAGTATTGCTGGCAGCAATGCTCTTGTACATCACCCCAAAAGGATGGAATACGGTGAATGACACACTGAAGGTTATTTTTCTCTGTTTTGCAGCACATTCGGCCTATTACACCGGAGCGGCTATTGTGTATGGCCAAGAGGAAACTCTTACTGAAAATACCGCGCAGTACATTACTTACGACAACATTCAAAAATCATTGTTGAGTCATGTGATGGCCTATCAGCACGCGAAAGACTCTATTGCTAAAGACACGATGTTAGTCAAGTTGAATGCAGGGATTCGTAAGACCAATGAAAGTATCATTGCAGCGAACAAAATAGAGTTCAACCTCAAAGAATACAAAGCGACAACGGAAGTACTCAACGAATACCTCAGTCCTTCCGGCGAAGATTAAGGCTCCTCTACTCTTTCGACTAATCTCGCGTAAAGGTTTGTCCGTCTTTGCCCACCCCGGTAATGGTCAACGATTTCCATTGCTTGGGCAGTTCAGTATCCAACTGAATAATCTTGCCTTCTTGAATATCGAGGCCTCCAATACCGAAAATAACCGCCTGCAAAGTACCTCCAGCACCCGTGGCAAAATACGGATTGGTACCGCCAGCAGTTTCAGCCAGCACCCCAAAAGGAGGCAGTTCATTAGGCTTGTAGCTCTTCACAAACATGTCGTAGGATTTCTGCGCATCTCCCAATCGTGCATAGAGTACGGAAAGGATGGCACCGCCCATGGCTGGTCCGTCGGGAGCCAAGCGAGGCTCGTAATACGCTAGGTCTTTTTTGATGTTTGCGGGTTCAGTAACCACTTTGAGAGGATAGGCCAACAAATTGACATCTGCTTGTTTGATGATGACACCGTCGTACGTAGCATTCTCTCTGGTGGTTCCATCAGGAAATTGCAAAATAGGAATGTTCTCTGCTACATGACGCCAATCAGGGTTGGCGGTATGACCCAGTCGCTCTGCAGCCAGCGAAGCATATTCCAAAACCGTCTTCACCATACCATTGGTAAAAGCGTTATTGTCGATATTCTCTTCCCATTCATTGGCGCCGATCACGTTGTTGATCTCGTACTGACCAGGCCCTTTTCGCTCTACTCGGCTACTCCAAAAATCGGCCACTTCTTTCAACACAGGATACCCTCGAGAAGCCAGCCATTCTTTATCTTCGGTTACTTCGTAATACTTCCAAAAGGCCCAACCTACCGTAGCTGAAATATGTTGCTGAAACGGTCCAGTTAATGCCCACACGGGCGTGTCTTCAGAACCGTCTTCTGCAGATTCCCACGGAAACATTGCACCATCATACCCATGGGCGAAGGCATTTTCCTTGGCGGCATCCAGCCGCTCAAAACGGTACTCCAATAAAGATTTAGCGATTTCCGGCTGTAGGGCTAGCAAAGGTGGATACATCCACAATTCCGTATCCCAAAAAACGTGTCCGTTGTACCCCAGACCTGACAATCCCATTGGGGAAAGTGAATACGCGGTACCTTTCCTCGCAAAAGAATACAAATGATATAAGGCCGAACGCACTGCGCGCTGCGATTCAAGGTCGCCTTCAATTTGAATATCACTTTTCCAGAGGTCATTCCAAGCGCTTAGATGCGCAGATTCTAGACGTTCTATTCCTTCTAGTTTCGCGTAAATGGTGAGTCGTTCTGCTTCGTTATGCGGGTCGTTGTTATGCACGGAAGCAATGGTGGAACCCACCAAAGCGAAGCGATAGGTTTCCCCTGCTTTTAAATTCTTCTTGAACTTCATCAAGTGCATGTTGTAGTCCCAATCTTCATGAATGATCTTGGGTTCTTCGCCATGTTTTTCAGGGAAAATAAACGAGGTAGAGGCCGCCACTTTCTTCTTTCCCGGACTAAAAGCCACAGAGCTCATCAGCGGAATTAACACATGCGGACGATCAATTTCTGCGTACAAATTGCGTACATCAGAGAGGTGATTGGGTGCTTCGATGTAGTTGATAGGAACAATTTCCACATTGGTTTTCGCGGTAATTTCTATGATCGCCATTGCGGTATACGGCAAATTGCGCAATGACATAAGCTCTTGCTTTACCTTCACTTTGTTCCCCACGTCAAAAGTGGTAATCAGCTTGGCATTTTTCATATCAAGCGTTTGTGCGTAATTGGCAATTTCTTTGGGCCCTACCCTTCGTTTATCTACCTCCAAGTGCATATTCATATGACTGAAGGTTTTCAGGATGTTGCTCACACGACCGCGTTGGTAGTAGTCATAGACCCCATTGAGAATCACTTCATTCACCTTCAATGGCTGCGGAGAAGAAACCATGCCCACCATTCCGTTGGCCACGGTAATACCGTAGTAATTATTTGGATCGATGTCTTTCGCCTGAATATGCCAGGGCGATTTGGATAAGTTTTGACCAAAGAAAAATGTAGGAATTAGAAAGAGAACAAAAAGGATGGCGCGTTTCATAGGATTGGTTTAATAGGTATGAATTTGCACTACTAAAATAGGAAATCTGAGCAAAAATGCTCAGTCCTAATAACAAATGAATACTCCTAATTGTATGTTGAACAACACATCACCCCAAGAGATGAATGAATCGAATCTATGAAGCTATAATTTCACGAATTTGAAATTCCGCGAGGCGTTTTGGAAAGTGAGTCTTAACAAATAAACACCGGCGTGAAGAGAAGATATATCAAATTCCTTTGCGTCATTTGAAGCTTGTACGTTATTCCGGTAAACCACCTTTCCAGTCATGTCGATAATGCTAACAGTGGAATTTCCTAAAGATTGCGGTGCGGAAAGTCTTAAGACGTCCGTAGCAGGATTTGGAGCAATGCTGATGTTCATCTGCTCAAAATTATCGCCATTTGAAAGGGTAAAATTGTTTGCCGCCCATAATACTGCACTCTCAATCATGGTTCGGAAGTCCGTATTGTTGTTATAGTCGGTACTATTATGACCCAAAGCTGTGTAGAAAGAACGAAAGCCTGAAATCGCTTCCCCAGAAACCATCATGCTCGTTTTGTACCAAGTGATGGGTCTCGACGCATCATAATCATTGACCATTCCGTTGGGGCCCACAGTTTCTCGTACTTGAAGCAACACTTGATTATCTGCGCTTAATTGTCCCCCATTGCTGAGCCAGTAATAATATTCCTCGTCTTTATTCCAGGTTGTTCCCAGATGCGAAACTGTAGGATGGGAGCTCTCAATCA
>CAWUKP010000081.1:0-9122 GCA_963922975.1 uncultured Spongiivirga sp.
TTGGGTGATGTATTCACAGATCAATGACGATAATTTCGATCGCGATTTCAGTGATTTCATGTTCTTCAACGAAGCTGGAGACATCGATGTAGTAGAAACAAAGTTTGGATACCATATCATTCGCATCGACGAGCAAACAGATGTGAAGCAAGGGTACAAGTTAGCCACACTAGCGCGTGAGGTACTACCTTCTGAAAAGACAAGCAATGATATTTTTGCTACCGCTACCAAGTTTGAGATTGCCGCTGGGAAAGAAGTAGCCTTTGCAGATGTGGCCAAAGAGAACAATTATAATGTACGACAAGCACGTCGCATTAGAGCTTTGGATGAGAACCTACCAGGACTCTCAAATCAGCGTTCTATTGTAAAATGGGCCTTCGAAGAGGAGACAGAAACAGGCGATATCAAGCGTTTTAATGTGCCTGGGGGTTATGCTGTAGTGCAATTGACAGGAAAGCAAGCCAAAGGCATGTCGAGTGTCGAAAATGCAAAAGCCAGAGTTCTGCCGATCTTGCGCAAGCAAAAGAAAGCCGCCCAAATCATGGAGCAGTACAGTGGCGAGAGCACTCTAACTGGTTTGAGCAGTGCTTCCAGCCAGGTAGCTCGTGCAGCCACTAGTTTAAGCATGAAAACGCCTACTATTTCTGGCGTTGGAAGAGAGCCGAAAGTAGTAGGAGCAGCCTTTGGCCTGAATCAAGGCGAGACTTCGGGTCTTCTTGAAGGAGAAAATGGAGTATTTATGATTGAGGTAACTCGAAAAGAGGTGGCTCCAGCTCTGGATAACTACATTACTTTTGCCAACACCGTTAGAAATCAACGTCAAGGGCGCGTTAATGCAGCGGTCTACAACGCGTTGAAAGAAGCTGCTGATATTGAAGACAATCGAGCTAATTTCTATTAGACTAAAATTTATTTCACTTAAAGAAAAGAAAAGGCCTTCTAAACAGAAGGCTTTTTTTATTGGTTTATCATCTCTGTGAAAGGAATGATGGTATGATATCCCTTATTTCTGAAGTAATTCATGGCGTCTTTGCTGCCCGTGACTAGCACAAAATCTCCGCCCCAAGCACCCAAGCTTTTTATGGCACCTCCAAAATCTGGAAACAGCCTTTCCTTTACAGTAGAGAGCTTCAATAAGGAGCTCATAACCTTTTCATGCTCCGCAATGGCGGCCTCAAAACTGCTTAAGGAGGAAGCGTGAAGTAGTTGCTGAGTGAGTGCATCGATTACAGGAATTGTCCGTTGAATCGCTTCGGAAGAAAGCGTCCTGTAATGTTGGATGGCTTCTCGACTGTTTTGCTTGGCATTTAAATACACAAAGAACAAGCTACCCTGAAAAGCAGGATGAAAAGCAACTTCCATAACACTGGGTTTTTGCCCTTCAAGCTGATAGAGCAATGCTTGTTTGTGCTGTGCACAGGCAATGTCGTATCCACTTCCCCCAAAGGCTCTCCAAAGTAATTGGTAGGCATCAACTTTCGCCCATTGAGCGATATTGTTAATGAGCGTAGAGGAGCTACCCAAACCCCAGTCTCTAGGGAAGTCTAGTTCAGTGATCACTTGGTATCCTGTGTGATCATTCAAGAAATCTGGATTCAATTGTTGTGCTTCTTGAAGGATGGCTGCCAAGGTTTCCGAAACGGGTGTTTTCGTAGCGAAAGAAGCTTTTTGGATGTTGTAGTGATCTTCAAACCAAATGTTTCCCTGATGATCTTTGCTCTGCCAATGGATGTTTGGCGAAGCTTGTTCTGCCACCGAAAGTGATTGGCCAAATTTTGTGGGAACCGCCAGCGCTTTGGCACCATCTAAAACGAGGTATTCGCCCGTGAGTAGTAGTTTTCCGCTGCTGTAATACCGTTTCAAGCTGTACGTATTTTTTCTACGAAATCAATGACCGCATTGTGAGTAACCGTACGTTCTTGAAAGTATGAATGAACCGCCTGTCGTTCGTCTAGGGAAGCATTCAATTGATTGAGAATGTTTTTCAAGTGCATTTTCATATGTCCCTTTTGAATACCCGTGGTCACTAAAGAGCGTAGCGCTGCAAAATTTTGGGCTAAACCAGCCACGGCGGTGATCTGCATCAACTGCTCCGCGGAAGGTTTGCCTAACATTTCTAAACAAAGCTTTACCATTGGATGCAAAGAAGTCAGTCCGCCAACAGTGCCTAGGGCTAAGGGTAGTTCGATCCAAAATCGAAACTGCCCATCTACCACCTCCGCCTTGGTCAGACTGCGATATTGTCCATCTCTGGCGGCATAGGCATGTGCGCCAGCCTCAATAGCTCTGAAGTCGTTTCCAGTGGCTAGTACGACGGCATCAATGCCATTCATAATACCTTTGTTGTGCGTCACCGCACGATGGGGTTCAACATCAGCGATGTGCACAGCATTTACAAATTTTTCCGCGAAGAGTGCCCCTTCAATATTTTCCTCTGACAAGTCCTTCACAGAGCAACTTACTTCCGCACGGACCAAGCAATTTGGAACATAATTGGAAAGAATGCTCATCACTACTTGTAGCTGTCGCTCTTCTTCTGAGAAACCTGCGTATGTACTGGCTTCAGATTCTAAGGTTTTGGCGAACTGCTCCAGACAAGAATTGATGAAATTAGCGCCCATGGCATCCAATGTCTGGAAAGTAGCGTGTAGCTGATAGTAATCCGGCAATTCCTGAGTTCTGTCTTTTAGGGTGATATCAACAATACCACCACCACGCTTGCGCATGTTTTTGGTGATAGACTCTGTGTCTTCTAGAAGTTGAGGCTTTATGCGTTCAAAAAAGCGTTGTAATTTTTGGGAGTCTCCTTGAAAAAGAAAATGAACTTGCCCAATCTTCTCGGTTCCTAATACTTTTGCTTTAAAGCCACCTCGGGAATCCCAAAATTTCGCAGCTTTACTTGCTGCCGCCACCACGGAGCTCTCTTCGATGGCCATGGGGATGGTGTAGTAGGTATCATTAATAGAAAAGTTGGGCGCAATTCCTAGCGGCAGATAGTAATTGGTGATGGTGTTTTCAATAAACTCATCGTGCAATTTCTGAAGTGCAAGGTCTTCATTCCAATACTTTTCTATGGTTTGGCGCGCTTGTTGAGGATTTTCAAAAAAGGTTTCCGCAACCCAGGTAACTTTTTCGTGTTTCTGAAGCTTGGAAAATCCTTGAATGGCTTTAGACATAGGTGAATGATATAATTGGCAAAGATAGTAATTAGCACACAGCAGATATTTTGTGGGATTAATTGAAAAGCTGCGAGGATATTACTATTTTGCCACGATTTATGAAGTTTTATTGCTTTTTTCGGAAGGCGACCTAAACCGTTATGACGACGTAGCATTTATGAGAAAATTGGTTCTTTTTTTATTGGTACTGGCACAATGTGGTGTCTTCGCACAAAGCAAACAGCTGACCCTTGAAGCAATTTGGGGTGGAGAATTCAGAACAGAAGGATTAGCGGATCTTCGCTCCATGAACGATGGAGAGCACTATACCATACTTAATAAAAATCGCCAGACAAACGAAGTCACAGTTGATAAATACGAATATCGCTCACAAGAGAAAGTGGCTACTCTGGTTTCTTCCAGTGAAATACCTATTGAAGGCTTTAGTTCCTATTCCTTTAGTGATGATGAGAGCAAATTGCTTCTGGCAACCGAGTTAGAACGCGTCTATCGCTGGTCCCGTTTGGGCATGTACTACGTCTACGACATGAGTGCCAAATAATTGACCAAAGTTTTCGATCAAAAAATTCAAGAACCTACTTTTTCTCCCGACGGAACGAAAGTAGGTTTTGTTTTTGAAAATAATTTGTATGTGAAAGACCTGTCGAGCAATCAAGTCGTGCAGTTGACTACAGATGGTGTTCAAAACGAAGTGATCAACGGTATTACGGATTGGGTGTACGAAGAAGAGTTCGGCTTTGTTCGTGCTTTTGAATGGAGTTCAGATGGTCAAAAAGTGGCTTTTATTCGTTTCGATGAAACAAAGGTGCCCGAATTTTCCATGGATGTTTATGGTCAAGATTTGTACCAAAAACAACAAGTCTTCAAGTATCCAAAAGCTGGTGAGACCAACGCAACCGTGGGCCTTCACCTGTATGATCTGAATACAAAAACTACTAAAGAAATTGATCTTGGAGCAGCGTTCTACATTCCACGAATGAAATGGACCAAAGACGCCAACACCTTAAGTGTGCAAACCATCAATCGGCATCAAAACGACCTGAAACTGCATTTCGTCAATGCCACTTCAGGAGAAGCAACACTCGTTCTAAATGAAAAGAGCGAAACCTATGTGGACATTACGGACGATCTCACCTTTTTAAACGATAATAGTTTTATCTGGACCAGCGAGCGCGATGGCTTTAATCATATTTATCACTACGACCGCACTGGCGAACTTATCCAACAGGTTACCAGCGGCGATTGGGAAGTTACTTCCTATTATGGCTTTGACCCCAAAAGAGGGGTGCTTTACTACCAATCTACCGAGGATGGTTCCACCAACCGAGCGGTGTATTCCATAGGAAAAAATGGTAGAGGCAAGCGACAGCTAACACAAGATCGAGGCACCAATCGAGCCACGTTTAGTAGTGACTTTACCTACTTCATCAATCAATACTCTAGCGTTTCTACACCACCCACCTACACCTTGCACAAATCGAGGGGTGGTGATATTCTGACTGAAATAAAAAACAACGATGCTGTAGCGATGAAAGCTGCTGATTATGGTTTGGTGAAAAAAGAATTCTTTACCCTTACCACGGCAAAAGGAGATGCGTTGAATGCCTGGATGATCAAGCCACCCAACTTTAATGCCAATCAGCAATATCCACTATTTATGTTTCAATATAGTGGTCCGGGTTCTCAACAAGTAGCCAACCGTTGGAATGGTAGCAACGACTATTGGCACCAGCTTCTAGCGCAAGAGGGCTACATTGTGGTTTGTGTGGATGGTCGTGGAACCGGATACAAAGGCGCTGCCTTTAAGAAAGTGACGTACAAAGAATTAGGTAAATACGAAGTAGAAGACCAAATTGAAGCAGCCAAAATCTTAGGGCAGCGAGACTATATTGACGCTTCTAGAATTGGTATTTGGGGATGGAGTTATGGCGGATTTATGAGCAGCAATTGCTTATTCAAAGGAAACGACGTTTTCAAAATGGCAATTGCCGTAGCACCTGTTACAAGCTGGCGTTTTTATGATACCATCTATACCGAGCGCTATATGCAGACCCCTCAAGAAAACCCGAGCGGGTATGATGAAAACTCGCCCATTAATCATGTCGAAAGACTAAAGGGAAAGTTTTTACTAGTTCACGGTACGGGCGACGATAATGTGCATGTTCAGAATACCATGCGCATGATCGAAGCGCTGGTACAGGCCAATAAAGAATTTGATTGGGCCTTGTATCCGGATCGTAACCACGGTATTTACGGCGGCAACACGAGATTACACTTATACACCAAGATGACTAATTTCATCAAGGAGAATTTATAAGCAACTACTAACTAATACACAACTATATGGAATTCAAGTTTGGAGGTTCGGAAACCAACCAAAGAACCGTTTTAGGACACCCTTCAGGACTCTTCGTCCTTTTCTTTACAGAGATGTGGGAACGATTCTCTTACTACGGAATGAGGGCATTACTCGTACTGTTCTTGACTACTGCAATTTTAGGAGATGCCGAAAAAGGATACGAACCTGGCTGGGGTTGGGATCGTGCGGACGCGCTTTTGTTGTACGGCTGGTATACAGGGCTTGTGTATGTGACTCCAATTTTTGGCGGACTCATCGCCGATAAGATTCTGGGCTACCGTTGGGCGGTGGCTCTGGGAGCTTTGTTGATGACGCTGGGGCACGCTTCCATGGCCTTAGAAGGTCTTACCTCAGGCTTTTTCTACGCCGGACTCTTATTTCTAATAGTTGGAAATGGTCTTTTTAAGCCGAATATTTCTTCTATCGTAGGGCAACTCTACAAAACACAGGGTAAAGAGAAAGATGCGGGATATACCATTTTTTATATGGGAATCAACGCAGGAGCCTTTTTAGGCATTCTACTTTGCGGATATATAGGGGAAAAGATCGGTTGGCACTATGGCTTCGGACTGGCAGGAATCTTCATGTTTTTAGGCATGATTCAATTCTGGTACGCGCAAAAGATTTTCGGCAATATCGGACTGACGCCAAAGCAGACCGCTGAACTTGATGATGTTATTGAAGATGAAATTGAAGAAATTGGCGATAACTTGGAAGAGGTAAAAGAAGAAATGGACCGATCAAAGGTATCTCGAGATCGCATTTTTGTGATTAGTGTTTTCGCTTTCTTCACTGTCTTCTTTTGGTGGGCTTTCGAACAGGCTGGAGGTTCTATGACCATCTTTGCTGCAGACTATACAGATAGAGCCTTGGAAGGCTCGGCTGCCCTGACTTTTAAGATCACCAACGCCATCATAACCTTGGTGCCCATGATTGTAATTACGATCGTTTTGGGATTGCTTTTTCGACAAACTTTCGGGAAGTATGCGCTTTCCAACGTGGTATTGGCGTTGAGTTTCGTGATTATTTGGGGAATCGTTATTTGGATGTTGAAGCGAGAATTCGATTCTGAAGGTACGGAGGTTCCTGCTTCCTGGTTTTCCGTGCTCAACTCCCTTTTCATTATTCTTTTCGCCCCTGTCTTCTCCAGAATTTGGGAAAAAGTGGTGAATCCTACAGGTCCTATGAAGTTTGCGATTGGCCTTATTCTATTAGGAATTGGCTTTGCAGCTTTGGCCTACGGCGCTTCAAATATTCCGCTGGGTGCAAGAACAGCCTCTGTTAGCATGATTTGGTTGATTCTTGCCTATTACTTTCATACGATGGGTGAATTGTGTATTTCACCCGTAGGATTATCCTATGTGAGTAAACTGGCACCTGCTAAATTGGTGGGAATGATGTTCGGTATTTGGTTCCTGTCAAATTTCGTGGCGAACTTGCTTGCTGGTGTCACAGGTAGCTTTATCGACCCTATTTCAGAAAAATACGGACTTACTGTGTTCTTCCTCATCTTTACAATCATCCCCGTTGTCATGGGCGTGGTGATGATGTTGATCAATAAATTCCTATTAAAGAAGATGCACGGTATCCGATAAGGAAGAATAGAAGAAAGTTAAAAACGCTCCACTTTGGAGCGTTTTTTGTAATATCGTACTACGGTCATACGACCTACACCTAAAATCTTAGCAATGAAGAAATTATTTTTCCTATTCCTTTTGGCGGCGCTTCCTACCGCAGTGTCTGCGCAAATCAATTGGATGACCCTTGATGAAGCCCTAGCTGCACAAGAGAAGAACCCAAAAAAGATCATGATGGATGTATACACCAATTGGTGTGGTCCATGTAAATTATTGGATAAGAATACCTTTACCAACGCAGACTTGGTTTCCTATGTTAATGAAAACTATTATGCGGTGAAGTTCAATGCCGAAGGTGATTCGGTCATCCAGTATAAAGAGAGCGAATTCAGCAACCCACAGTTTGATCCTGCGAAAGCTAACAAGCGTAACTATCCGCATGAGTTCACCCAGTACATGGGTATCCGAGGGTATCCTTCCATTGTTTTTTTGGATGAAGAAGCCAATTTTATCATGCCCGTTACTGGATACCTTTCGCCAAGCCAATTGGAGATCTATTTGAAGCTTTTTGGAGAGGATCACTACAAAGACGTGAAGACACGCGAAGATTTCGAAGTCTACCGTGAGAACTTCCAGTACAAGTTCAAATCCTGATCGTAGCTTTCTACCAAATAAGCGCCCTTTTCCGCCGTATCGTGAAAAGGGATATTTCTTTTCAAACAGCTAGCCTTCCAGCGAGCTACATAACTCCGATAATTGTTGCCATCGGCAATAATCAGTCTGGGTTGAAGATGATCTAAAAGTCGATTTAAGTTGATCTTGGGTGATTGGGTGAGTAGCACGGCTGGCTCCTTTAAATAAGAAAGTTGATAAACAGCTGAGCTATCTACTACTAATAAATGCTCCCCATTGTGCAGTTGGTATACATTTTCAAGTTTCCGTTTCTTATATTCTGAGCGATCGAAGGGATGCTGAGTCGCATAGCTTTTTATCTGATAATGACCAGTTAAGGCACTATCGGAAAGTGTAGAATAGGTGGTCAGTCTTGAGGCTTTGCGTTCCAATAAAAAGGTGGCACGCGACTGATGAAGTATGTAGAAATGCTGGTTTTCTTGATCGCTGTATTTCAAATAGAAGAAATGTATTTGCAACAGAAGAACAGTTGCTCCGAAGGCAATAACGTAACGAAATTGTTTCTTGTGCAGCACAATACCAAAGACTACAATCACCAAATAACTCATGAGTAAGGTGGATAGAGGAAAAGGAATGTTTGTGAAAAGGAAGGATTCCTGCTGGGCAACCCAACCGATAAAATCGTTCAGGAGCTGTATGGCTTCGCGATACCCAGAAGCCAAAAGAGAAGGAAGCATCCCTATGGTTGCTAAAAACAGTGTCAGTATACCAAAACTCAATAAGACTCCTAAAAATGGTAGAATGACCAGATTAGAAATGAAAAATAAGCCAGGAAATTGATGGAAGTAGTACAGGCTTAACGGTAAAACTCCAAGCTGAGCAGAAAGGGTTACTGTAAATAATTGCCAAAGCTTTTTAACGATGCCTATTTTAGGTTTCCACCATGCTGCAATTTTAGGTTGGAGCCATACAATAGCAAAAACCGCCAGATAGCTCATTTGAAAACCCAGCTCATACAAAAAGGAGGGCTTCACAAGCAAAAGCAGTAACATCGATACCAAAAGCGCATCTGTGGTGGTCACTTCCCGTCGCAGGGTTTTTGCCACCGCGATGGCACTAAACATAGTCACTGCTCTTGCAATGGAAGGACTCAATCCTGCGATAAAGGCGAAACTCCAAAGTAATAGTAAAATCAATCCTAACTTCAAAAGACGACCTCTTCGCAATAACTGCAATGGAAGGAGGAAAAAATCCAACAGCAACCAAATAATGCCCACATGTAATCCTGAAATGGCTAGAATATGAATCGCCCCAGCATCCGCATAGTTTTGATAAGTTGTGGGGTCAATATCTTGTCGCTGTCCGAGTAAAAGC